>CAZXXY010000016.1:0-33181 GCA_964644755.1 uncultured Hyphomonas sp.
ATTTCGGTCAGACTGTTAAGGTTTCCGGTCAGACTTCGCCCTGAAAGTCTGACCGCTTCGCCCTGAAAGTCTGACCGGTTTGCCCAAAGTCATACTGGAATCGCCGCTGGTCATTCTCAAGTCTAACCTGGTCTTACTCGCTGGAAGCCCCGACACCCATCGGGCAGGACACGCCGGTTCCGCTCAGTCCGCAATAACCGCCCGGGTTTTTCTCGAGGTATTGCTGGTGCTCCGCCTCGGCATAATAGAACCGGCTGCCCGGGGCGATCTCGGTGGTGATTTCGGCGGTTATCCCGGCGCTTGCGAGAGCAGACTGATAGTCCGCCCGTGAGTGTCTGGCCAGTGCACCCTGTTCGGCCGAGGTGGTGTAGATGCCCGAGCGGTATTGCGTGCCGACATCATTGCCTTGCCGCATGCCCTGGGTCGGGTCATGCGCTTCCCAGAAAACCTGCAAAACCTGATCGAAACTGATCTTGGAAGGGTCAAATATGACCCGCACGGCTTCGGTATGTCCGGTTTGACCAGAGCATACTTCCGAATATGTCGGATTAGGGGTATGGCCACCGACATATCCAACGGCAGTTAACCATATGCCCTCTGTCTGCCAGAATCGGCGTTCGGCGCCCCAAAAGCAGCCCATAGCGACCCACACTTCCTGATACTCAGGCGGGCAGTCGATTTTCAGCTCGCGGTTGAAGACGATATTCGTGCTGGATGTCGGGATTGGATCATGCCGGCCAGGAAGTGCGGTTTTCGCATCTGGCAGGGCTTTGGGCTTTTTCGTAAACAAATTGGCCTCCATTGTTCATGCTTCCCTTTAGCATGAAGAGGGGAGATCGCAATCATCACTTGCGTGTGGAGCAGAGCGGCGTATAAGGCCTCTGCCGGTGAGGTGGCCGAGTGGTCGAAGGCGCACGCTTGGAAAGCGTGTAGGCAGGCAACTGTCTCCAGGGTTCGAATCCCTGTCTCACCGCCAGATTTTTCCGAAGTGTTGCATTCTGGCCTCGATACTGGAGGGGCTTTTATGCTTGCGCGCGCGCTTGATCTGCCGGAGCCGCCGCCCCTTTGCGGCCTCTTTCGTTGGCAGCAGGAGGGTCTTTGTGGCCAAATATCCGGAGTTTTTTCGGGGTTTGTGGACTGGGGTTTGTGGACTTTAGTCGCTCGCCGGTTGTATTTGCGTATTTTAGGAAATGTTAACCCGGCGGGCGTAAAATGTAACGGTTTACAGCTACCAGGAGGCGAAAATGGCTCGCTCAATTCTACTTTTAGGTGTTTTACTCGCGTCTACATTGGCGCCTGCAATTGCACAGGAATTTACCGCTGTTCAAATCGTTGAACGCGCCGTGGTTACAGGCGAAAACCCGGATGGCAGCGCGATCGTCACATACGAACAAGCCGATCGTGTTACGCCGGGCGATGCCTTGCTCTACAGTCTGAATTTCGAAAACGGGTCCGCAGACACGATCGAAAATGCGAGCCTTGTTATGGCGGTGCCAGCGGAAGTTACTTACAATGAAAACAGTGCTTTTGGCGAGAATGCAGCCGTCGATTTCTCGACCGATAATGGCCAGTCCTTCGCCCCGCGCGGCGCGTTGACCGTCTCTGCGGATGGCAATGAGCGTGCGGCCTCATCAGAAGATATCACCCACATTCGCTGGTCTTTTTCAGGAACAATTGTGCCAGGGGCTGCGGGAGATGTGGGATACGGCGCGGTCGTTCGTTAACCATGACCAAGCGCGCCATAGCGGCGTGAGCGGCTAGGCGGAACCATTAGATGCCGGCCGTTTCAAGACTGCAAAAGGCGGTCGAACATAGAATACCTCATTGTTTTGATTGCAAAGATTATAGCGATCTTAAGATGTTTTTCTGATGATGGGGGCAATCAACAAGTACCGGAGACAATTGCATGTCTAGACTAAGTTTGAAAACCAGCACCACGCGTGTGTTGAAATCGGTCGCGGCACTTTTTGCTGCTGCGGCTTTGGCGGGGAGCGCCTACGCTGACGGCACGGACGCTGGTACCAGCGTCGAGAATACATTCGTTCTAAACTTTGATGTCGGAGCTGTGCCACAGCCGCCGATCACCAATGATCCTACGTCGACCCTGCCGGGCGTCGTTGTTCAGGGCACGCCGACCCTGTTTACGGTTGACCGTTTGGTTGATTTGACTGTTGCGGCCGTAAATACACCGCTGACTGTCACGCCGGGTGCATCGGGCGGCGCTGCGACGCTTGTTTTTGAAGTTACGAATACAGGTAACGATACGCAGTCTTACACGTTCAGTCTTCAGGATGGCGTCGACAGCAATGGCGCCGTCGCAAACTTTGACGCAACCCCATATGTTATAAGCTATCAGATTGATGATGATGGCACGCCGGGCTTTGGTCCTGGTGATACGGTTGTTGTTGTCTCCGAGGTTGTCCCGGGCACCGCGGCAGCGGCAGCCGCTCTGCGAACGCCCGATATTCCAGCGGACACAACATTCCGTGTCCTTGTTTCGGGGGACATTCCTGCCGGCCAAACCGATGGAACCGCGGATGATCTGATTCTCATCGCCGAGACACGCGATCCGGTAACTTGGGTGGTTGAAGGCGCGTCAGGCTCTGGCGGTAATGTTACGGCACCGGAAACGGGGGCTAACAATCTTGAAAGTGTTGCACAGAATGTTCTTGCCGATGGATTTGGCACTGGAGAGGAAGGCGACGAAGATGGCCGTTTCTCCGCTCAGGGCACTTTCATTGTTGCTTCGCCAGATCTTGATGCCGCCAAGACGGTTGACGTGATCGCCACAGAAGGTGAGACCCCCTTTAACTGCGCGACAGACGCTGCCATTACGGCTTCGCCGCAGTTCTCGACGCCGGGCTCGTGCATCGAGTATGTGATTACAGTCGTTAACAATGGCGCCACGGCTGTTGCCAGCAATGTCGCTATTGTTGATGTTTTGCCGGCTGAAATCGAGTTTGTGGCAGCAAGTTTCGCAGGCTTTGATACGACACCGGCGCCTGTACTGGCGGCACCAACTGCAAACACAGTTTGTGACGGGACCGCTACCTCGTGTTCGGTGGGCGTAAGTGGCGGATCAATTGCTGCTGGCAACACAGCGACACTAACGATCCGGGCCCTCGTACAGTAGCCTTTGATATCAATGGCGGCAAAGATGCCGCACCCAAATAAGGCTCCCGCACTGCAATTTGTGCGGGAGCCTTTTCATTTAAACCTTCTGGGTTTTCTAAATATTTACCTTGTTTTGGCACACTAGCATCAGACCAGGCGTGTACAGTCAATAATGACGGCGCGCTGAGCATCCTCCAACGATGTGGTCGAGATGATGGTGTAGCGTGATGACTTCCTTGCGGGAGCATATATTCGGGTATCTGGCAGTTATTGCCATCCTGCTGGGAAGCTTGATGCTACCCATGTCCGTCGCGTATGCCCAGCTTGGCACTCGCGTTGTGAATACGGCGAATGTCAGCTACGATGATGGCGGCACGACGCTGACCCTTACAACCAATGATGCTGAGTTCACTATTGAAGCTGAACGAACTCCTTCGACGATCGAGTTTTTCCGATTTGCGCCCGGTGCACCGGATGCTCTTACGACAGTAATCAATGGCTCCATGTTCAGTCCAAATGGCGAACTTAATGGTCCGTTTGTAGATGTGGGCCCTCCCGTTTCAGTCAATGGCCTGCTGCTGGATCTGTCCGGCAGCGTCGAGCTGGCTCCCGCGCAAAGCTATCTCGCGGGCGAACTATTCTTCGTGCGCGTTACCGACCCAGGTCAGAATGGTGACCCGAACTCTGTTGAGACTGTCGTCATTACTGTGGCTGTGGGCAGCGGTGATAGTATTGTCCTGCAGTTGTTCGAAAGCGGGCCCGATACCGGCGAATTCTATGCTTATATCCCATCGACCCGCGATTCGACGCCCGTGAATGATGAGACCTTGTCGGTACCAGCACAGGAAAATCTCACGGCAACATATGTTGATGCGTTCGATTCGACTGAAGTTTCCATCGATACCGCCATCATCGAGCCATTTGGGCGAGTGTTTGACAGCGGTACGGGTGAGCCTGTTGATGGTGCCATTGTCACGATTATAGATGTCGCGACTGGTCTTCCTGCCACCTTGCTGGGTGTGGATGGTGTATCGACATTCCCGTCAACGGTCGTGTCGGGCGGAACAGCGATTGATAGCGGTGGATTGCAGTATCCATTAGAGGCGGGAGAATTCCTGTTTCCGATCTTGCCGCCCGGAACCTATAGGCTTGAAATTGAGCCTCCTGCCGGATTTATCTTTGCCTCATCCTTTGCAGCTGAGGCCTTTGCGACCCTGAACGGCGGACCGTTTACGATTGGGGATGGGTCATTTGGTGACCCGTTTGCCCAATTGGTTCTGGGGCCTCTAAATTTTGATGTTCCACTGGATACAGCAGGCGAACTGATCGTTACCAAGGAGGCTGAGACCCAGGTTGTCGCGGCTGGCGATTCTATCGGGTACACCATTCGTACTGAAAACAGAGATGTGGTTCCGCTGTTGCTCCGCGTGCGGGATATTTTGCCGCGTGGATTCCGCTATCGGCCGGGAACGGCGCGGCTTGATGGTGTCCGGATTGACGATCCTGTCGTGGCGGCTGATGGACGGACTTTGGACTTTACCGGCGATATTGTGCGTCCGGGTGAAGCTGCGAGCCTTACCTATGTTGCGCTGGCCACAGCAGGGGTCCGGTTAGGGGAGGCTGTGAATGAGGCTTTTGCGACCAACAGTGCCGGCTTGCCTATCTCGAACCGTGCTGAGGCGGCGGTCACTGTGCGCGAAGATCTTCTGCGGTCACGTTTGACGATTATTGGCCGCGTTGCTGAAGCTGCTTGTACCCCCGGAGAAGAATGGGTTCGCAAAACTGATGACGGTATCGGTGTAGAAGGCGTTCGTCTTTATCTCGAAACGGGTGATTATGTTGTCACTGATCAAGACGGGCTTTACCATTTTGAAAATGTGGAGCCTGGAACGCATGTCGTACAGGTTGATACGGAGACATTGCCCTCCGGTTACACGGCCGTCATTTGCGAAGAGAACTCTCGCTATGCAGGCAGTGCAATTTCGAAATTTGTCGATGCGACTGGCGGGACAATATGGCGGGCAAATTTCTATCTCGAGCAGGATGGATCTGCGGTTGCCGAATCGGTTCTGGATGCTTTTGATGATCAGACAGAATATCTCGATTATGGACAGGCCTGGTTGGATAATCAGACGTCGGAAGTCGAATGGGTTTATCCTGATACGACACGCACGCCGTCCTCGCCTTCGATCAATATCGGCATCAAGCATGCGGCGTTTGACCGGGTGCGTCTGAGCCTGAATGGAGAGCGGGTAAAAGGTCTCAACTTTGCCGGCACGGACAATTCTGCTGATAGGGAAGCGGAGATTAGCCGTTGGCGCGGCGTAGACATTGCAGCGGGACGGAATGTTTTCGTGGCGACGGTTGAGGACCAGACCGGGAACGTCAAAACGACATTGACCAAAGAGATCTGGTTTGTGAGCGAGGTGGAACTTGCGGGCCTGGTTGACGACCGTTCTAAACTCGTCGCCGATGGCCGGACGAATCCGTCTATAGCTGTTCGGCTCACAGATGCGGCAGGGCGTCCGGTGCATGCTGGCCGTCAAGTCCAGATCACTGTTGGAGCACCTTACACACTCAAGAATACAAACCTGTTCGAGGAGAATTCACCGATTACGGCCGAGTTCAGCAATTTGAGTGCCGTGACGGTTGGTCCTGATGGCGTGGCTCTGGTTGAGCTGACGCCGACTCTGGAAACAGGACGCGCGCGGATTTCTGTGACGCTCGACAATGGGCAGTATGAAGAGATTGACGCTTATTTGACTCCTGAAAAACGGGACTGGATTTTGGTCGGATTGGCCGAAGGATCGCTTGGTCTTGAGCGGCTGGATGGACCCGGACCAATCAATGCGGATGATCTCCTGAATGATGGCCGTCTGGCATTTTTTGCCAAGGGTGTGATCAAAGGCGACTGGCTGTTGACGCTTGCGGTCGATACCGCAAAACGGCGCGGCAATGCGGACGGTGATCTGTTCGGCGGTGAAATTGATCCGAATGCTTTCTATACACTCTATGGTGACCGCACTTTCCAGGACAAGGAAGCGGAGAGTCGCTACCCGTTATACGTCAAGCTGGAGCGCAACACGTTTCAGGCTTTGTTCGGAGATTTTGATACGGACTTCTCTGACACCCAGCTTGCCCGTTATAATCGGCGCCTATCGGGCTTTAAAACGCTTTATGAGGGTGAAAATGTCTCGTTTTCCGCCTTTGCGGCAGAGACCAATCAAGGCTTTAACCGGCAGGAAATCGCTGCGGACGGGACATCGGGGCCTTTTGTCCTGAACAATGCCCCTCTGGTGCGAAATTCGGAGCGGATTTTTGTCGAGACACGTGACCGTTTCCGCGCTGACCAGATTGTCAACGAGCTGCCACTGACACGCTATGTCGACTATGACATCGACTTCGATACTGGCGAGGTGATCTTCCGTCGGCCGATCAATGCGGTGGATGCGGGTTTCAATCCAAATGTGATTGTCGCTGAATTTGAAACATCGGCTGCGGTAGAGCGCAACATTACGGCCGGTGGACGGGTGTCCGCACGCGCGTTCAACGACCGGGTTGAAGTCGGGGCGACCTATATCCGTGAAGAGGGTGACGACAATGTTGCCGATGCGGTCAGCCAGCTGGCGGGTGTGGATATTACTGCACATCTCGATAGATACACAGAAGTTCATGCTGAATATGCGAGAACCAATCGCGACGCCGCAGCTCAGGCAGATAGCGGCGAGACTGATGCAGACGCGCTTTTGATCGAAGTTATCCGTCGTCAGGAAGCTCTCACTGTCACGGGCTATTACCGGGAAGATGAAGCCGGGTTCGGACTTGGCCAACAATCATCGGCAACCGGTGGCGTTCGTCGTTTCGGGGCGGCTGTGACCGCAGAAATTGGCCGCGCGAGCAAGTCGGCAGCTCAAACCGGCGCTTCACATTATGTCGACGGGGAAGTCTATCGTGAGGAAAGTCTCGAGAACGGCAATCGTAGGACAATTGCTGAAGCTGCTGTGCGCCGCGAAGGGCCATTGCTTGGCGCTTCTCTCGGGTTCCGAACCGTTACAGAAAACCTCGATCTGGATAGCAATGGACCGCGACGCTCACATCTATTGACGAGTTCCTTGCGCAAGACATTCGATCGGTTCGGTCTGACATTGTCAGCGGCGCACGAGCAACCATTGGGGGGGGAGTCCGATGAGTCGACCCTTTTCCCGCAGCGCACAATTCTGGGGGCTGACAAGTCGATTGGAAACAAGGCGACGCTGAATCTGAGACACGAAATTCTTGATGGCGCGAATGCCTCTGGCCAGAACTCAACGGTCGGGATCACGGTTAAGCCATGGACAGGCGGGGAGGTGCGTGCGTCCACGGACTTCATCACGCAAGATAGCGGCCGTCGTCTAAGCGCCACTGTTGGCGTCGACCAGACTTTGCGTCTGTCCGAAAACTGGACCGCCGGATTGGGCGTGTCGCGCAGGGCCCGTATCAATGGCGGAGACTTTGTACTTGACGTGGTGCCTGATGATGCGCTTTCGCCGCTAGAGACTGCGCCTGAAAGTCCGCTGACGCTCGATCAGTCTTTCACCTCTGTCTATACAGGACTTGGCTACCGCAATGAGAAGACGGCTGCGTCGACGCGGTTCGAAATTCGTGACAGTGCGGTCGGCACCCGATACACGGGCGTCATTGGGGGCGCTCGTGAAGCGACCGAAGATCTGTCCTTTGCCTTGGCAGGACGGATTGAGCGGAACCTCGCCGATGAGCTTTCGAACACGCTGGGACTTGATGCCCGGCTGGGGCTGGCCTGGCGCCCGCGCGGCAAAGGCACCGTAATCTTTAATCGCTTCGATGCGGCCTATGACGAAACGACCGGACAGTCTGAGGTCTGGAAGGTTGTGAATAATTTCGGGATCAACACCGTTGTGGGTGAGCGCCTGCAGGTTGCAGGGTTCTATGGGTTCAAATATTCCGAAGCCGAGTTCTTCGGGGACCGGTTCAATGAAGTGACCCAATTGGTTGGCGGCGAAGTCCGCTTTGATGTGACCAAGCGTCTTGATCTGGGGCTTTCGGGATCGGCTCTGATCTCGCAAAATGGCCAGACCGATTACCAGATTGGTCCATCGGTTGGATATTCACCGGTCGAGAACACATGGATCTCGCTCGGGTGGAACATTGAAGGCTTCCGGGATGACGACTTTGAAGCCGCCGAGTTCACCCGCGACGGACCTTTTATTAAGCTTAGGGTAAAGTTTGACCAGCATAGTGCGCGCAATTTACTAGATAGAATATCTCCTGGGGGTCCGAATAGATAAGGCAGCGCATGCTGAACGGCAAAGTTGGGGTACATTGCTAGGATAGATACATGTAGGGGGAAGACGGCGGCGGGCAGTGTCAGGCGCGGTTTACTCGCTCTATTGCTTGGGCTTTCCCCATTGGCAGCGACTGCCCAGTCCGGGCCAATTTTCTGTCTAGGGCGCCCGATCCAACCCCTTGTCTTTGCGGACCCGGTTGTTGAAAGCACTGGGGCCAGTATTGCGACGCCAGAAGTTGGCGATGTTTTCCGTTTCCTGAATGTTGCTCCGGGCGTTGATGCGCTGGTCGAGGTTGTTTCTTTTAATAATGGAGCAAGCCTGGCGGGTATCGACAATGATGGCTCGCCTACCGCTCCGATTGGTGTGCCGGACAATTTGCAGCCGACTTTGGTTGGTCCGGCCGGTGATATTTCAGTCGACTTGCAGATTACCATCGTCACGACTGGAACCAGCATTCCGCAGGCTATGGATTTTGCTGGCAGCGCAATAGATGTCGATGGCAATAGTGCTGGCTTGCGCGAATATATTGAAGTGTCCGACAATGTTGTCGAGTTTGCTGTGAACGGGGTACCGGTTGCGTCCGATCCGACCGGACCAGAAACGCGGCTGATTACGCAGGCAAATACCCCGCCTGATGCTGGGGCAAGTGCGCCGTCTTCATCTTCGCGGATACGGTTTGAAGCAGAGACAGATGACACGGCTGCCGGGATCGACCCTAATGAACCGCGCAATATTGCCGCTGCCTTCTTTACCGATGTCTCGGTGTTTGAATATCGGATTGGCAAGTTCGGCGGCGCGACAGCCGGACGCTTGAATTCGCTAGCGTTCAATTGTCCTGCGATTGATCCGGGTTCAGGCGGCACGGCGTTGTTGATCGACGAAGATTTTGGCGATGCGCCTTTTGATGCCTTTACGAACCCCGGATATGGCAATCCGATTCACGTGATTGATTCGGCAAACCCTATCGTCCAGATCGGCGCAATAAATACAGCCGATACCGCAGCAGGCAATAGCCCTACAGCGAGCTCGGATGTCGGCGATGACGGCGTGACACTGAGCGGAGCAAACTTGCAGGGGCAAAGCTTGCAAGGCCTCGAACCTGTCGAGGTTACGATTGATGTCTTCAATGGCTCGCCAAGTCCGGGCATGTTGCAGGCGTTTTTTGATTGGAACATTGATGGAGATTTCACTGATCCGGGAGAACAGGTTGCGACCAATGTCCAGGATACTGACAATGACGGAACAATCACGCTGAACATTACGCCGCCGGTTGATACGGTTGCAGGAACAAGTTTTGCCCGTTTTCGATGGAGCACATCTGTCGTCGGGTTTCAGGACCCTGCGGGTGATGGGGAAGTGGAAGATTATCAGGTGACGCTTCAGACCGTTGCTCCGGCTGATTTAAGTCTTACCTTGAACGCGTCAAACTCTGCCCCCGGCATTGGGCAGACGATTACCCTCATCCTGGAGGTCACAAATGATGGCCCTGCGGAAGCAAGCGGGGTTGTTGTCAGCCTGCCATTGCCTGCCGGACTTACATTTGTCAGCAGTGATGGTGGCCCCGCTTATGACCCCGTAAGTGGCGAATGGACCTTGCCTGCGCCATTGGCAAGTGGAGAGAGCGTAAGCTTGAATATTGAAGTCTCCACGGCCAGCCTGGGGACATCCGCTGTGGTTGCGGAAATCGTGTCCGCCGCGCGGCCGGATACTGACTCAACTCCGGCGAATGCCAGCACCGAGCCGGGGGAAGACGATACTGACAGTGTCGATGTTATGGTCGTTGATAATCCAGTGACATGTCCGGCCGGGTTCAATTTGTCCGCTATGAGCGGAACGGCAGTGGCGGTCGAGTTTGAAGAGAGAATTGGTAATTCTGATCGTGCGCTTGGGGCGCTTTCGCCAGAAGGCACTTCGCCGCCGAACGCGGTTGCGGCTTTTGTCAATATTGGTGCCGAGAGTCTGCTCGTGGTCGATCTTGGCGTCATCGTTCCGGAAAATGCGCAACTGCTGTTCTCTCTGGCCCGGGATGGAGGCAATCAAGGTGACAATACCCGGTTGGAAATCCGGACTTCAACTGATCCCGATAACTTTCCTGACAGGTTAGCAGTCTATGGTGTGTCAGGACCGACAACCTTGTTCTCAGCGGCGCAAGATACGCTGGAGCGGTTCTTTGTGGCCGTTCCAGCCGGCGGCGCCCGCTATGTCCGCTTTGATATCCTGAATGGGGACAATGGATTTGTTGACGGTATAAGTTACGATCAGATCTGTACGGCGAATGGCGAGCTTCAAGGTGTCAAAACGGTTCAGGTGTTTGATCCTGATAATGAGGGATTATTCGCAGTCCCTGGCAATGATGTGACCTACACAATCACAGTGACGAATTCCGGAGATGTTGCGACGGGCAATGACAGTGTGAGCCTGATTGACCAGTTGCCGACGGAGGTAACGTTTTTCAATGGTGATGCCGATGGCCCGGGGCCGGGGACCGATCCTGTAAATTTTTCGGAGATTGTCACAACGGGGTTGGCCCCGTTCGTCTTTGCCGATGATGTCGGGTTTTCTGATCAATCAACCCGACCGGCGGATTTTGCCAGCTGCGATTATGATCCTGTTTCCGGGTTTGATCCGGCGGTCACCTTTATCTGTTTTAATCCGAAAGGGGTGTTTGAAGCGGGTGATCCCAATCCATCCTTCTCGGTATCGTTCCGCGCGCGTATTCGCTAGCGCCTCTTTGTTAGGTGCGTTGCCGGTCTATATGCTTGCGCAAAAGCGTACGGCAGACTAGCAGTGGGGCATGAGCACCCGGATCAAAATTTGCGGATTTACCGATCCTGACACTGTGCGCGCTGCGGCGGCGCTCGGTGTGGATTGGGCAGGCTTTGTCTTCGTGGAAAAGAGCCCGCGCCATATCACCCAAAGTGCGGCGCAAACTTTGCTCCTTGGTGTGGGCGATATGACGCCCGTTGCGCTGTTGGTTGACCCAGATGATGCATTGATCGACGATATCGCAAACTTGGGATTCCGGGTCTTGCAGCTCCATGGCAATGAAAGCCCTGCGCGGGTGGAAGAGATCAAACGGCGCACCGGGCTCGAGATATGGAAAGCGATCGGGGTTAGCACGCCCGATAACCTTGTCGATGCCCGCCAGTATTACGATGCGGACCGTTTGCTCTTTGATGCCAAGCCTCCCGAGGCCGCTCAGGTCAGTGGTGGACATGGGCGTGCTTTTGACTGGACTCTGATCGCGGGCTGGGCTGACGCCGAGGGGGATGTGCCGGCATGGATACTGGCTGGCGGCCTGACGCCCGACAATGTTGCCGGGGCAATTTCAGTGACAGGTGCCGATGCGGTCGATGTGTCCTCTGGCGTCGAGCGGGTTCGGGGGTTAAAGAATGCCGGATTGATTGCAGATTTCGTCCAAGCGGTGAGACTGGCGGCGCCCTGAGTCCGGGCGGAGGCAAAGAGAAGATAGGTTGATTATGAATAGTCCGAACGCCTGGGACCATTGGCCCGATGAGAATGGCCGGTTTGGTGAGTTTGGCGGACGCTATGTCGCCGAGACTTTAATGCCGCTCATTCTTGATCTGGACGCCGAATATCGCGCGGCCAAGGAAGACCCCGCTTTTGCGGCGCAAATGGATGATTTGTGGGCTCACTATGTCGGCCGCCCAAGCCCGCTCTATTTTGCTGAACGGATCACCGAACATTTCGGCAAAGCCAAAGTCTATTTCAAGCGTGATGAGCTCAACCATACCGGCGCCCATAAGATCAATAATTGCCTTGGACAGGTTTTATTGGCGATGCGTATGGGAAAGACACGCATTATTGCCGAGACTGGGGCAGGCCAACACGGTGTGGCTACGGCCACTGTATGCGCCCGTTTTGGCCTAAAATGCGTTGTTTTCATGGGGGCGACGGATGTCGAGCGGCAAAAGCCGAACGTGTTCCGCATGAAGCTTTTGGGGGCGGAAATCATACCCGTTTCTTCGGGTACGGGAACGTTGAAAGACGCGATGAACGAGGCGCTGCGGGATTGGGTGACGAATGTGGACGACACCTTTTACTGCATCGGCACGGCGGCAGGTCCGCACCCTTACCCGGAACTTGTGCGCGATTTCCAATCCATCATTGGCCGCGAAGCACGAGCGCAAATTCTGGAGCGGGAAGGGCGTTTGCCGGATGCGGTGATGGCCTGCATTGGCGGCGGGTCGAATGCGATTGGCTTGTTTCATCCGTTTCTGGAAGATGAAACGGTCAGACTGATCGGGGTGGAAGCGTCCGGTCATGGGGTGGATACAGGCAAACATGCCGCGGCGCTAAATGGCGGCCAGCCTGGCATTTTGCATGGCAATAAGACGTATTTGCTTCAGGATGACGCAGGACAAATTTTCGATGCCCATTCGATTTCAGCAGGATTGGACTATCCGGGCATTGGTCCCGAGCATGCTTTTCTACGGGATACCGGTCGTGCAGAATATATGACCTGCAAGGATGACGAAGCGCTGGAGGCCTTCCAGCTATGCACGCGTTTGGAGGGTATTATCCCTGCTTTGGAGCCGTCTCACGCTTTGGCGCGCTTGCCCGACGCGCTCGAAACCATAGATCCGGCGGGCATACTTATAATGAATCTGTGTGGCCGCGGCGATAAGGACGTTTTCAGCGTGGCCGAGCATTTGGGCGTGGATATCTAGGGGCTGCGAGGCCAATTTACTCTCAGATGAGAGGCTCAGAAAGACGCTCACTTCGAAGGCTGTTTCTGAGGCACTCATCTGAGGCATGCCGTGTTCCATCCTGTCTGAATATTAAGTGCGCACTTTGTATGCAGATAGGAGCGTCATGACGTGATTTTGCGGGAGACTGGCTCGGCACAAAGCGGACGCGTGATCGCGCCTGCGATGGAAGAGCCGAGGCGTGTGGCGCTTTCAGATGAGGGCTTGCAACAATTCCATCGGCCGCCCCCCTCGACGCCAGCGCCAAACCCTGTAGAACCCCCTGCATAAATTTTAATTGTCCGTCTGAGAAAGCCGTTTATGCCGACCTCCCGTATTTCAGCTCGCTTCGCGCAGACCAAGGCCGAGAACCGGGCGGCGCTCGTTTCCTATCTCATGGTCGGTGATCCGGATCTGGAAAGCTCGTTTGCAGCGATGTGCGCCCTTGCCGAAAACGGGGCCGATGTGATCGAGCTTGGCGCGCCGTTTACCGACCCGATGGCGGACGGTCCTGCCATTCAGCGCGCCGGACAGCGCAGCTTGCAGGCGGGCACCACGCTTAACCATGTGTTTTCCCTTGCCAAAAGGTTCCGGCAGATCGATCAGCAGACACCGCTCATCCTTATGGGTTATGCAAATCCGGCCCATTCTATGGGATTTGACGCATTTGCGGCGGCGGCGGCGGATGCGGGGATAGACGGTACGATTATTGTCGATCTGCCGCCCGAAGAAGATCTGCCATTGCGCGAGGCTTATGCGCCCCATGAGCTGTCTGTGATCCGGCTGGCGACACCCACAACCGATGAAACCCGTATGAAAACAGTGGCAGAGGGCGCCTCTGGCTTTCTCTATTTTGTCGCTGTAACGGGGGTTACCGGAGCCGGTTCGGCTGATCCGCAAGCGATTAAAGCCAATGTAGACATGGCGCGGCGGGTGTCTGGCTTGCCGATTTGTGTCGGTTTTGGCGTCCGGAACGGGGCGCAGGCGGCGGCGATGGCGGAGATTGCTGACGGGGTTGTTGTCGGCTCTGCTTTTGTCGAATATGCAGCCAAAGCTGCCGACTCGGGTGATTATGCTGGTGCCGCTATTGGAATGGGGGCTTTGGCAAAAGAGCTGAGTACGGCTATAAGAGAATCAAATTGAGACTGATTGCTCGATTGTGAAGGAGCGTAAGCTATGAACTGGCTTTCAAATATCCGCCCTCCCGGCTTGAAAAATTTGCTGGGGAAACGCGACACACCTGACAATCTTTGGGTCAAATGCCCGAAAAGCGGGGAGCTTGTCTATAAGACGGATCTGCAGGAGAGCTGGTGGGTGACCCCTGCGGGCGCACATATGCGGATTTCGCCACGCAATCGTTTCCGGCTCCTGTTTGATGAGGAGCGTTGGGAATCCATCGCGCTGCCGCCTGCGCCGCGTGATCCGCTCAAATTCAAAGATGACAAAGCCTATACGTCACGCCTGAAAGCGGCCAAGTCGAAAATCGACAATCGCGAGAAGGGCGAGACTGAACTGGGCGGCGATACGATTCGCCAGGATGACTGCATGTCGGCTGCGTTTGGCAAAGTTGGCGGAACGCCTGCTGTCATCCTGATTCAGGATTTCGCCTTTATGGGAGGGTCTCTCGGCATGGCGGCGGGGGAGGCTTTTGTCGCTGCCGCGCAAATGGCGGTTGCGAAGAAGGCAGTGTTTATCGTCGCAACGGCGTCGGGCGGTGCCCGGATGCAAGAGGGGACCTTGTCCCTGATGCAGATGCCGCGCACGACACTGGCCATTCAGGAAGTGCGTGAAGCGGGTCTGCCTTATGTGGTGATCCTGACAGATCCGACCTCCGGAGGCGTGTCTGCCTCCTATGCGATGCTGGGCGATGTTCATATTGCCGAGCCGGAAGCCATGATCGCCTTTTCCGGCCCGCGCGTGATTGAGCAAACCATTCGCGAGAAGCTTCCTGACGGGTTCCAAAGATCCGAATTCCTGCGTGAGAAAGGCGTTGTCGATATTGTTTGTGACCGCCGTGAGCTGAAGGAAACTCTGGCACGGGTCATTGGCCATTTGATGCCAAAGCGCCGACGCAAGAATGACCGGACCACAAGTATGGTTGCGCCGCCGGCCGTGCCCGATGCGCCTGTTGCCAAAACGCCGAAGGGCAAATCTGCTTGAACCGTGCAAGTGCCGAACTCGAAACGGCGCTAAAGCGGTTTGAAGGCCTTTATCCCGAGACGATTGATTTGTCGCTCGAGCGGATAGAAGCGGCCCTGGACCGTCTTGGCCGACCGCAGGATCGTTTGCCGCCTGTGATTCATGTTGCAGGGACAAATGGCAAAGGCTCGACGTGTGCGTTTTTGCGGGCAATGGCCGAAGCTGCCGGTCTGTCTGTGCATGTTGCTATTTCACCGCATCTTGTGCGCTTTAACGAGCGGATCAGGCTGGCGGGCAAACTGATCGAGGATGCGCCGCTGATTGATCTGCTTGATCGTGTGTTCGACGCCGTCTCCGATCAGCCTGGTGAACAGATCACACATTTTGAGGCCACGATGGCGGCGGCGTTTTTGGCCTTTGCCGATGTGCCGGCTGACCTTCTGATCCTGGAGACGGGATTGGGGGGGCGCTTTGATGCGACCAATATTGTGGCCCGGCCGGTGATGAGCGTGATCACGCCGATCGATTATGATCACAAGGCTTTTCTGGGCAATGATCTTTCACGCATTGCCTGGGAGAAGGCTGGTATCATCAAGCAGGACTGTCCGGTGGCGTCGGCCATACAGAGTGATGTTCCAGCCAGCATGATTGCCGAGGAGGCGTTTGCGCTCGGGGCGGATTTACATGTGTTGACGCCGGAGCAGATCGCCGGACTGCCAGTACCGACGGCTCTGGCGGGGGATCATCAGCGGGCGAATGCGGCTCTTGCAGCTTTGGCATTGACCGAAGCGGAGGGGCTGGATGTCCCGAGATCAGCGATCGAGCGCGGTCTGGCAATGGCGGTGTGGCCGGCCCGATTGCAGAGGCTGGCACAAGGGCCGATTACCGATCAGGCCAGCGGGCGCGAGGTCTGGCTCGATGGCGGACATAATCCGCATGCGGCGCGTGCGATTGCTGCCTATCTTGATGAGTTGGGCGGGGACACTGTTCTGGTCACTGCGATGATGCGCAACAAGGATGCAAGACGGTATTTCCAGTCTTTTGCCGGACATGTGTCGGAGGTCATTACGTGTCCAAATGCAGGTGGGCATGAAGGCGCTCTTCCGGAAGATCTGGCGGCGGCTGCGTCGGAGGCGGGTCTTTCTGCGCGGGCATCCGGTTCACTGGGCGAAGCGCTCGAGATGGCGGTGCAGCTGCCCGGTGTGCGTATCCTGATTTGTGGATCGCTCTATCTGGCAGGTCAGGTCTTGTCGGAAAATCTCGAAGCGCCAGACTAGTCGCGCGGATCGGTTTTCGCTTTCGCCATGGCAAACACGGTTTCGAACATGGCGGGGGTAAGACGCCGCGTGTTCGTATTGTATCGCGAGCAATGATAAGACGAGATGAGGTCGAGCGCGCGGCCATCGTGTTCGATCCGGTAATGTGCTGCGTGGCCGAAGGGATGGTCTTTGAGCTTCAAGCCCAGCGTGCGGAGTGTTGAATCATGTGCGATCTTGCCGAGCAGTATCAGGACGCGCAAATTCGGCAGCGCGTCGATCTGGGCTTTGAGATAGGGACGGCACTGATTGATTTCCGCGCCGATGGGCTTGTTTTGTGGCGGCACACAGCGGACGGCATTGGTGATCATTGCATCGGTTAAGGTCAGTCCGTCATCGATGCGGGCCTGATAGTCGCCGCGGGAAAACCCGAACTTGGCAATGGTGGCATAGAGCAGGTCCCCCGCCCAGTCGCCGGTAAACGGGCGGCCTGTGCGATGCGCGCCCTGGAGGCCGGGTGCAAGTCCGACAATAAGCAATTTGGCCGCCTTGTCGCCAAAAGAGGGGACGGCGCCATTGAACCAGTCGGGCTCTTTTGCTGCAATTTCGCTGCGAAAACCGGCAAGTCGCGGACAGAGCTGGCAATCGGGCGGGGCGTCTGGTGGCAGGGGTTTGGCGGTCTGGGGCGATGTCATGCGAATTGGCTTTCATCCATCTGGGCGCGCGGCTCCGGGGTGCGTTGCCAGCCGATGGACTATGCGCGCTTGGGGGTTCTCTGGTCAATGGGCAGGGCCGTTTGCATATGACTGTTTCTCTGGCCTCGCGCGGCAACCTCTGATACCTCGCTCGGCATGAAACTGATCAAGCATCTGACGGGCTATCTGCCGGTAAGTCTGGCCCATGGGCTGGTGGGCTTTGGCGGGGTCTATGTGTTCACGCGGCTTTTGGGCCCGGAGGATTTCGGGCGCTATGCGCTGATGTTTTCGGTGATGGTGCTCATCCATACTGTGACCGTGACCTGGGCCGAGGCGAGCAGTTACAGGTTCGCTGCCATTGCCGAGCAGGAAGACGAGCTTCCAAACCACTATCGAACCGGTCTGGCTCTTATTCTGCGGTCGCATTTCCTCATGGCCGCTATGACGGCTCTGATCTGGTGGGTCTTCTATCGGTCAGACCCGCATTATAGTGTGATTATGCCGTGGCTGTGCGGGATCATTTTTGTCGTATCGCTGGGCAAGGTGTCGCTTGAGGCGCATAGGGCCCATCAGCGTGTCGGGCGGTTTGCCTTATTGGAAACGGGACGTGTTGTTTTCGGGTTTGTCATTGGGGCCTTGCTGGCATGGCGGGGCGGATTCGGGGCGGCAGCGCCGTTTATGGGCATGTTTGCGGCCGCCTCGATTGTGGCTGTGCATGAGGTGGTCTGGCTGTGGCGGCAGGCAAGAGGGGGCAGGCTTGATAAGGGGCGGACGCGCCAGTGGATTGCCTATGGGGTGCCGATAGCGGCGGCGCTCGCTCTGGATGTGACTCTATCTGTTGCGGACCGGTTCCTGATCGAACATTTCATCGATGTGGCGGCGGTTGGCGCCTATGCAGCCGGATACGGGGTTGCGGACAAAACGGTGCTTATGATTTGTGCGTGGGCGGCTATGGCGGGGTCGCCTTTGATTATGGCCGCCTATGAGGCGGGCGATGAGGCTGGTACGGCGGACGCTGCCAGAGGCCTGTTCGGGATTATCCTGTTTGTAGGCCTGCCTGCGGCTGTGGGTCTGGGGCTTGTGGCAGAGCCTTTGGCGGAAGCCATGATTGCGGAAGGTTTGCGCGATCAAGCGGCGCAGATTATTCCGTGGATCGCCTTTTGCGGTTTGCTCAATGGTTTGCTCATTCACTATGTCTCCGAAAGCTTCCAACTGGTTCGCCGCACAGACCAGCGCGCCCTGCTGATGATTGTGCCGACGGTTCTGAACATTGTTTTGAACCTTGTTCTGATACCGGCCTTCGGCTTGATGGGGGCGGTTTATGCAACGCTGGCAAGTTATGCGGCGGGCGTTCTGCTGCTTGGTGTGGTTGGGCGCAGTCATGTTGCTTTGCCGGTTCCTTTGGGGGAGGCTTTCAAGGTTGGACTTGCGGCGCTGGCCATGTGGCCGGTGATTGCCGTTCTGCCGGAATGGGGAAGCTGGGCGGAGCTGTTCGTTAAGGCAGCCTTTGGTGGCGTGACTTATCTGACCGTTGCGCTGGCCATTGATGCGGCGCAAGTTCGGACACTGCTCCTGCGGCGTTTGGCGGATCGCAAAGCTGCAACAGGCCTGACCGAAAGCGAGAGAGTATGAGCGAGACCAAATCATCAGGCACCGCGGTTGCTGCCGACAAGGCGGGCGGGCTTTGGGGGGAGTTGGGACCGGTCCTTGCCTTTATCGTGATTTACAATGTGATGCTGCGTTTGCCGAATGAGACGGGCCTGTTTTCCGCTGATACGGCGCTGTACTGGGCGACGGGGGTTCTGATCGCGGCGACCAGTTTTGTGATCGGGTTCAAACTCGTAAAGAAGCAGCCCATCTCGCCAATGCTGATCTTTTCGACGAGCCTGATTGTGGCGTTCGGGACGCTGGGCATTTTGCTGCAGTCAAAAGCCTTTATTCTGCACAAGCCCACTTTGATAAACCTTCTCTTTGCGAGCCTGATCTTTGGCGGGCTGGCGACGGGGCGTAATCTTTGGCAGATGATGATGGATAGTCTGTTCGATCTTCCGGATTTCGCCTGGCGGACGCTCGCCATTCGCTGGGGTCTTTACTTTGTTGCAATGGCGCTCTGGAACGAGTTTCTTGTGTGGAATTATTCAGAAGAGGTCTGGGCAAATTGGCGGCTGGGCAATCTGGTGTTCGGATTTATTTTCATGGTTGCGAACACGCCCTATATGCTGAAGCATTTGCGCGATGAAGATGCAAAAGCAACCTAAAGTTGGGCTTCGCGCAAACGGTTTTTAGAGGGCAAGGCCATCTGCGCTAGGCCCAGCGCCACTTATCCGGATAAGGTTTCTGTGCCTGACGGATTGGTGAAGGGCGCAAACCCGGTGAGGTGTCGGGTTTGTGCGAAGTGGGTCAGCGCCCATACGACCGTCGGGAAGGCCAGTTCTGACCACGGAATATCTTTCCAGTCGAACAGCTGGACTTCGAGGCTTTCAGGTCCGGCCGATATATCCGACTGAAGCGTCGCCCGAAACATGATCTGTACTTGTGAAATACGCGGCACGGAGTAGATCGATAGCACTCTGTCAATGTCTATAATTGCGTTCGCTTCTTCACGGGCTTCACGCTTTGCGCCGTCTTCCACGCTTTCGCCTTCTTCCATGAAACCTGCAGGCAGTGTCCAGAATGTCCGCCTCGGTTCTATTGCTCTTTTGCAGAGCAGTATCTTGTCGTCTTTTGTTACGACGGCGCCTGCGATGATCTTGGGATTTACATAGTCGATGAACCCGCAATCATCACACACGCGCCGTTTACGATCGTCTCCATGCGGTATCCGGATTGAAAAAGATGGCGACATAATGAACCTACCAATTGTCTTTTTTATTCATCGCTATACTATAGGCGTTCTACCGATGTTGATGGGGGCATCGGAATACGGTAGACAGCGACTTATTTTACGAAACCTTTGATGAAGGACATAGGGATCATATGTTTGAACTAGAAAACTCCGCAAGCCACTTGTTGCACAGAGCGCAGCAAATTGCCGCAAACAGATCAGCGGCAGCCTTGCGAGCCGCCGGCATTACTTTGAGACAGTTCTCTGTTCTCTCGGCGATTGCTGAACTTGAGGGCGTTAGCCAAAGCCACCTTGTACGGGCAACGGGTATTGATCGATCGACTCTGGCTGACATGGCAGCGCGCATGGAGCGTGCAAAGCTCATCAAGCGGACGATATCGAAAACAGATGCGCGGGCAAAATCGCTTTCATTGATGGCGGCGGGACGCAAAGCCCTGGCGCAGGCGGCGCCCGGTGTGATTGCTGCTGATCGGCTGTTGATGGAAACACTTCCCGTTTCGCGGCGTGATGGGTTTTTGCGGGCTTTAACGATCGTGACGACACCAGAAGAGACTGTCAGCAAGCCGAAAGCGAAAGCGGCTCCCAAGCCCAAAGTCAAAAAGGCGAAAGCGAAGCCAAAGCCTAAAGCGAAAGCGGCGGCCAAAACGGCGGCACCAGCAAAGGTTGCAAAGCCTAAAAAGGTGAAAGCCAAGCGGAAAAAGCGCAAGTCCTAAAGGCAAGGTCCGGCACTGGTTTCGGTCGTTGCTTTCGAGGGGCTCGACCGGGCCGGCGGTGCGCGTGAACACAAAGCAACCAAACAGGGCGGAAATGCCTGATTTTTGCCCTGTTTTTTGGCCTGTTTCGTGCTTATCTTGACGGAACGTGTTCAGGAGAAGTGTGTATGCCGTTTACGACCAGTGTTTTAGCGATTTTCCTGTCTGTCGGATTGTTTCCCATGAGTGCGCAAGCGGGGCAGACGGGCTCTGTGGCAGAGGACGTTGTGCCGGTCCCGACAGAGGACACGACGGTCGTGACCGTTCCGGACACGGTGGTCAGCGAGAGCATTATCGGTGCCGAGCGCGATGCGTTGCTCGAAGCTATCTCTGCAAGCATTGGAAGCGTCGAAACGGCCAGGGGCCGGTTTTATCAAATCGGTGCGGATTATAGTGAGGCCGAGGGCGACTTCTATCTGCGTCGACCGGGCCGGGTCAGATTTGAATATGATGACCCAAACCCGCTTTTGATCGTCGCCGATGGTGCAACCGTCGCGATTGAAGACAGTGATCTTGAAACGCAAGACCGGGTGCCATTGGTCTCGACGCCTTTGGCCTTGTTGCTTGATGACGATCTGGACTTCGAAACCGAGGCCAATGTTCTTGATGTCCGCAAGGCAAACGGTGTGATCGGTTTGACCATGGAAGACCGGTCAGGCGAGAATGAGGGCTTATTGACTGTTTTCGTTGATGCCGAAGATTATTCGATTGTGTCATGGCGCACTCAGGATGCCGCAGGCGGGGTCACCTCTGTTGCCCTTGCTGCTGTTGAAACGGATGTTCGCCTAAATGCGAGATTGTTCCGCATCGAAGATATCAATGCGGACGATGAACGCGACTAGTGCTATCGTCTTGCCATGAAAGGTCGTTGCCAGGCCTGGATTTTCCGGCGGCTGAAGTCTTACCGATAAGTAAGTTGTAAGCGGTCTCGCTTCTCATTAGCCTAGAATTGACAATCGAATCGGTACTCCTGTTTCCCTTCCCCCTTGAGGTTGGCGACTATTCAATTGTTGAGGCCGGACCGTCCCATCCGGTTTAACGCATAGCGTTCGGCGCGCTTGAGCTCTTAATCCCCAGAGTTCGGGCGCGTTGACGCGAAGGGCGCATTGTCGCAAACCCTTGTGATGAGTTCACTTCGTATTGTTAGCTGGAATATCAATTCGGTCCGTTTGCGCGCGCCGAATGTTGCCGCCTTTGTCGAGGCTGAAGCGCCCGACATTATCTGTCTTCAGGAAACCAAATGTCTCGATCAGGAATTTCCTGCGAAGGCGTTCGAGGCCATGGGGATGAAACATCTTGCTTTGCACGGTCAGCGCGGCGGGCATCATGGTGTGGCCATTGCCTCGCGCTTTCCGATCGAGGAGGTCGCATCGCCGAAGCTTTGCCGTGAAGGACATGCGCGGGTCGTTGCCGGACGGATCAAGGGGGTCGAGGTTCACAATATCTATTTGCCTGCGGGCGGCGATGTGCCGGATCCGGAAAAGAATGACAAGTTTGCCCATAAGCTCGACTTTCTCAAAAAGCTCGGCTCGCAATATGCCAAGCTGGAAAAGGCGAGTTCTGCGCCGCGGGTGCTGGTGGGGGATCTGAATGTTGCGCCGCATGAGCAGGATGTCTGGTCGCACAAGCAATTGCTGAAAATTGTTTCGCACACGCCGATCGAGACAGAGCTTCTCGAAAAGTCGCGCAAGAAGGGCGGTTTCACGGATATTGCGAGAGCCATTCATGGTGATGAGCAGAAGCTCTACACATGGTGGAGTTATCGGGCAAAGGATTGGGCGGCGAGCAATCGCGGCCGTCGGCTTGATCATATCTGGGCGAACGAGGCTGCGATGAAGAAAGTTGATCGCGGCAGTTATGCCATTCACCTCGGCTGGCGCGGCGGGTTCAAGCCTTCCGACCATGCCCCTTTGAGTATCCGCCTAAAGTCATGAGTGTCGTCCGTCCCTTTCGCATACAGATCGACGCGGACAAGCTCGACTGGATCGACGAACGGGTCAAAGCCTATCGCTGGTTTCCCCAGCCGGGCGGGGCTATGGATGACAATTGGGCTTACGGCATGTCGACAAAGGCGCTCAGAGAGATTGTCGAGTATTGGCAGGACGGGTTCAGCTGGGCGCGTGCCGAGGACGAGCTAAATAGATTTCCGCATTTCAAGACCGAGATTGACGGGCTGGATATTCATTTTGTCCATTTGGTTGGCGAGGCGAACGGCGCTCGGCCGCTTTTGCTGACCCATGGTTGGCCCGGGTCCTTCTACGAATTCTGGCAGGTGGCCGAACCCTTGGCATTTCCGAGCCGGTTTGGCGGCCAGGCTGAAGATGCGTTCGATCTGGTTATTCCGTCACTGCCCGGCTACGGGTTCACGGGCAAACCGGATAAGCCGCTGGGCCAGCGGGCGACTGCGCGTCTTTGGGACAAGCTCATGGTCGAGGCGCTTGGGTATGAGAAATATCTCGCTCAGGGCGGCGATTGGGGCGCGATGGTGACCTCATGGCTGGGCTTTGGACATGGCCGGCACAATGGGGAAGGCGGCTGTCAGGCCATTCACCTGAACATGTTCGGCCTGCAGCCAACACCGGCCACGCCGCAAAATGATGAAGAAACCTCCTGGTTGCAACTCAGCCGCGCCAATATGCAGGCCGAGGGCAGCTATTTCATGCAGCAGGCGACCAAACCGCAAACTCTGGCTCTGGGCCTGATGGATTCGCCCGTTGGTCAAGCGGCATGGATTTTGGAAAAGTTCCATGCCTGGTCGGATCGGCGGGGGGGCCGTTTGCTGGATATTTATACGCGCGACCAACTTCTGACCAATTTGATGATCTATCTGGTCAATGATGCGTTTGCGACCAGCGTGCTTTATTATCGTGCTTTTATCGAAGAGGGCGGGGCGGCGCTGCCGCAAGGTCAACGCTGCGAGACCCCGACAGGGTTTGCCAATTTTCCCGGCGAGCCGGTCTATAAACCGCCGCCGAGAAGCTGGACGGAACGGGCTTACAATATCACCCATTGGAGCGAGATGAGCCATGGCGGGCACTTTGCGGCTATGGAAGTGCCGGACCTGTTTGTCGAAGAGGTTCGCAACTGGGCGCGGCATGTTTAGGCTTGGACTCACATTTTCCGGCAAATCATGCTTATAAGTCCGGTGTGCGCGATAGGAGGACTGAATGAACGGGATAAAGCTGCATAAGGGTGATTTGCCATCTGATGTAAATCTGGGACCGGTGGTGGCCGTGGACACAGAAGCAATGGGATTGAACCCGCACCGCGATGATCTTTGCGTGATCCAGCTTTCGTCCGGAGACGGCACGGCCCATGTCGTGCAGCTCAATCGTCCGGCTTATGACTGTCCGAACCTGAAGGCATTGCTGGCGGACGCAAATGTTTTGAAGCTTTTTCATTTTGCCCGCTTTGATGTTGCGATGATGCAGCAACATCTTGGCCTGACCTGCGCGCCCGTCTGGTGCACGAAAATAGCGTCGAAACTGGCCCGTACATATACCGACCGGCATGGGCTTAAGGATGTGTCCAAGGAGATTGCCGGGATCGACATGTCGAAGGCGCAGCAAAGTTCTGATTGGGGCGCGAGCGAATTGTCCGATGCGCAAGTGCAATATGCTGCCTCCGATGTGCTGCATTTGCATGAGATCAAAGCAGGGCTGGAAACGATGCTTGTGCGGGAGGGCCGGTTGGCGCTTGCTGAGGCCTGCTTTGCGTTTTTACCGGTACGCGCCGAGCTTGATCTGGCCGGATGGGAGAGTACGGATATTTTTGCCCATTCGGGATAAAATGTTGCTTATGTGTTATCTACAGGATTGATGCTGGCGGCTAAGGCCTTGGCGGGCTATGCTGGGGTCTTGATGTAGATGTGTGCTTTATGACAGCTGAAACCGTAAGAGATCTGGATCTGTGGGCGCCGAACCGGCAGTTGAGCCTTGCGCAGGCGCGCAAGCGATCATTGATCGTCAAATGGATGCGCCTCGGCCTGATTGCTTCGGCGATTGTCACCTTGGGTGTGTTTCTCGGCTTTGTCGCGCGTAGCGCTTATAATAGTGCGGTCGGCACCGGCGACACTTTGCCGTCGGATGAAATGGTGATCATGCTCAATCCACGCTTTACCGGACGCGATGCCAATGGCGAACTCTACACGATTACAGCCGACAGCGCCGAACGGAGGCGGGCAAACAATGATCTTGTCGATCTGGTGAATCCGAAACTGCAGAATGCGCGCAATGGCGATGTCATTGCGCCGATTGGTCTGTTTGATAGGTCCAAGGAGACGCTCGACCTGTTCGAGGATGTTCTGATGACTGACGCGCGCGGTTATTTGTTCCATAGTACGCATGCAAAAGTCGAAATCGAAACCGGCAAAGTTATCGGCTTAAGTCCGCTTGAGGGGACTGGCCCTGTGGGGGATATCACGGCGGGTTCCTATGAACTCAGTGACACTGATGATAGTGTTTTGTTAACGGGCGGGGTCAGGACTATAATTCTGCCGGCAGATTCGACCGAATAGGAGATAAATATGATGAGACTTTTTGGTCTGATGACGATGTTTGTTCTTGGGGGATTTGGTTCCGCTTCTGCGCAATTGAGCCCCGATGGCGGCCCGATCCAGATCGAGGCGGGCAAAGCGGAAATTCTCGATGAGAGCCGGCGCGTCGTTTATACGTCGGATGTTGATGTCGTGCAGGGAAGTGCGCGGCTCCAGTCTGATGTGCTGACGATCAATTTCGCCGGCTCTGAAACCAATAATAATGGCGGCATTGGCGGCGGATTTGGCGACATAGATAATATGAGTGCGACAGGGAACGTCCATTATGTGACGACGGATCTGAAGGCGCGCGGTGACACTGCGGTCTACACGGCGGCGACAGACACTGTGTTGATGACGGGGAATGTTATTCTGGCGCGCGGAGAGGATATTGCGAAAGGGGAATGCCTGACCCTGCAGATCAGCGCCGGAAAATCGACGTTGGGTTGCGGCGGAACGGCTGCAGGCGCCGAGCGCGTGATTATCCAGATCAACCCGACCGAGCGCGGCGAGTAAATTGGAATTGAGAAAATTTACCATGCCAGACTCATCATATTTTAAGCAAACGCTAATAATGTCGCCCACTGGGACGGCACAGCGCCGCGCAATGGAGAAATGTTCGAGATGAATGCGACTGATGATGGTCTTGTTGTCTCCGGGATTGCGAAATCATTTGGCCAGCGCCAAGTGGTTCGTGATGTCTCGGTTTCTCTAAAGCGCGGTGAAGTTGTCGGCCTGCTCGGACCCAATGGGGCTGGCAAAACCACTTGCTTCTATATGATTATGGGACTGATTGGCGCTGATAGCGGCACGATCAAAATTGACGGAGAAGATGTCACTGCGCTGCCAATGTATCAGCGCGCGCGTCTCGGCGTCGGTTATCTCCCGCAGGAAGCATCTATTTTTCGCGGCATGACTGTCGAGGAAAATATTGCGGCGGTCGTTGAGCTTGTTGAAAAAGACAAGTCCAAACGTAAGACGCAAGTGGATGCATTGCTTGGCGAGTTGAACATTACCCGTTTGAGATCGGCGCCTGCAACGGCGCTGTCTGGCGGGGAACGTCGACGCGTCGAGATTGCACGTGCGTTAGCCTCCCGGCCGAGTTTCATGCTCCTGGACGAACCGTTCACCGGGATCGACCCTCTCGCTATTTCGGATATTTCCGATCTGGTGCGGTATTTGAAAAAGCGCGGATTAGGCGTTTTGATTACCGACCACCAGGTACGCGAGACCTTACAAATCGTGGACCGTGCCTTTGTCATGTATGACGGCAAGGTCCTGTTTGACGGCGCACCGGAAGATGTGCTCGACAATGAAGATGTAAGACGGGTCTATCTGGGCGATCGCTTCGCAGCGTAAAGGTCCGTGGCTATGCGCCAGAATTTAGATATGCGTCAGGGCCAGTCCCTGGTCATGACCCCTCAATTGCAGCAGGCGATCAAGCTGTTGCAGCTTTCCAATCAGGAACTCGCAGAATTTGTCGAAGCTGAAATCGAGCGCAATCCGTTGCTCGAACGCGCCGAAGGCGAGCAGGCGAAAGCCGCGCCGGAAACCGATGGCCGGGCGGGTGATGGTAAAGATGTTGGCGGACGTACCGAGCTGGGCGAGGGCGGGTCGCGTGAATTAGGGGCAGCGAGCGAAGCGCTCGACGCGCCGAGCGAAGATGTGAACAATGGTGACAGTGCGTCTGATGCAGGGGTGTCTGAACGTGCTTCAGGGCCGTCGGCCGATACGGATTGGTCCCAAGCCGGTAGCGGCAAGGGCGGCGGCGAGTCCTTTGATTTCGAGTCGCGCCTGACCTCCGAGAAATCCTTGCGTGAACATTTGTCCGATCAGGTGATGTTGTCCGGGTTTGATCCGGCGCGCGCCCTGATCGCAGCCCGTCTGGTTGATGACACGGATGATGGCGGGTATTGCCGCGCCGATCTTCAGGAAGTGGCGGATGCGCTGGGCGCAGATCTCGCGCTTGTCGAAGAGGTGTTGGCAACCTGTCAGCAATTTGATCCTACCGGGGTTATGGCCCGGTCTGTTCCCGAATGTATGGCGTTGCAGCTGGCCGAATTGAACCGGCTTGATCCGGCTATGGAAGCGCTGCTCGACAATCTCGATCTGGTGGCGAAACATGATTTGGTCCAGCTTGCGAGCAAGTGCGGGGTCAACAAGTCCGAACTGGATGACATGCTTCAGGAATTGCGCGCGCTGACGCCTCGCCCGGGCGGCGGGTTTGCCAGCGATGTCGCGATTGCGGTCGCTCCGGATGTCTTCGTGCGCGAATTGCCGAGCGGCATGTATGCGGTCGAACTGAATGCGGAGACATTGCCGCGGGTGCTGATGGATAAGGCATACTATGCCGAGGTCACGGCGCTGCCGATGCGGGACAAGGAAAAAGAATTTATCTCTGAATGTGCGGCCAATGCGAGCTGGCTGATCAAATCTCTCGATCAGCGCGCGCGCACGATTATGAAAGTCGCCAGCGAGATTGTTCGTCAGCAAGATGCGTTTTTTGCGCATGGGGTTGCACATTTGCGGCCGCTCAACCTCAAACAGGTTGCAGACGTGATCGAGATGCATGAGAGCACCGTTAGCCGCGTTACGGCGAACAAATATATGTCGACGCCGCGGGGCATGTTCGAGTTGAAATATTTCTTTTCGGCGTCGATACCGGCGACCGGCGGGGGAGAGGCCCATTCTGCCGAAGCGGTGCGTCACCGGATCAAGCAACTGATCGACGAGGAAGTGGTCGAAAATGTGCTTTCCGACGACCAGATTGTCGAAATTTTGCGGGAATTCGGAATTGATATTGCCCGACGCACGGTCGCAAAATACCGCGAGAGCCTGAATATCCCGTCAAGTGTCCAGAGACGGCGAATTTTAAAACGAAGCGCGTGATCTTCGCTCAACTTCATGTAGAATGAAGGTTCGCACGGGAGAAGGCCCACAGCGCCGGATTTCGGCCTAAGGCTGCCCGTTGAGTGCAATTCAGACTGGAGTTTCAAACGTGCAAATTCAAATTACCGGAAAACATATCGACCTTGGTGACACGCTACGCGGGCGTATTGAAGCAGGTCTTGAAGCTGCTGTTACCAAATATTTTGATCGACCAACTGGCGGGAACGTCACTGTGTCCAAATCGGGATATAAAACAATTGTTGATTGTTCGGTACATTTGCCATCTGGAATTATCCTCAATGCCCAGGGCGGCGCAGAAGAACCCTATGCCGCGCTTGAAGAAGCTCTTGAGAAGATGGAAAAACGGGTGCGCCGCTATAAGAGGCGGCTTAAAGACCACCATCGCGCGGACCGGACGCCAATGCCGAGCGAAGCGGTGCCGGCGTTCGTATTGCAAAGCCATGATGAGGAGGGTGCAGATGACAATGCCGATAGCGAAGCGCTACAGCCCCTTGTCATTGCAGAGATGAATGAGCAAATGCGGACCATGTCTGTCGCAGAGGCGGTGATGCAGCTCGAACTGGGAGAAGCGCCGGTTGTATTCTTCCGTCATGCGACATTGGAAAGATTAAACCTTGTATATCGTCGCCCCGACGGGCATATCGGCTGGGTTGATCCTGCTCCAGCGTCGACGAAGACCTAATTTGGATAGTTACATGGCTGATTTTACTAATTTATTGCATCCTGATGCAATAATATCCCCCCTTGCGGCAGAGAGTCGGCAACAGATAATTCGCCAGATGTCAGACCGTTTGGGCGAAATAACAGGGCTTGATTCGCGGGATATTCTTGAGGCTGTGATGGAACGTGAACGGCTTGGCTCGACCGGTGTTGGCGAAGGGGTGGCTATTCCGCATGCGCGTGTGCCGGGAATTGACAAAGCCGTTGGCGCTTTCGCCCTGCTTGAGACGCCTTGTGACTTTGAAGCCATGGATGATCACCAGTGCGATCTCATCTTTATGCTTCTGGCGCCAGAAGGGGCCGGAGCAGACCATTTGCGGGCTTTGGCGCATGTCTCACGCGAGTTTCGCCAGTCGGAGCTTCGGACCGAGCTTCGGGCGGCGCTGCGCAGTGACGCCGGTGAGACGGCTGTTCGCGATCTATTGCTGGGCGCTGCTGCCTGAATCTAATGAACACTGCGTGGGCGTAAGTCATAGGCACGTGCTGCTGCGAAGGCGGCTTCGCGCCCTTCGACAATGGCCAGCCTCTCACCGTTTGCGGCATGTACGCTGAACAGGTTTTCTGGCGCGGCCAGAACGTCGAACGTGTCCGCAGGCACAATTTCGCGCGCCTCTTCAAGCGCCATTTTTCGAATGTAGACGAGGTTTTGGGCCTTTTTGGCCGGAGTGATGTCTGCCTTTTGAAGTGAGTTCATAATCTAATCCTCCTACTCGGAACTACCAGCGCCAAGTTGAATCTGGGGGCAAACCGTGTCCGCTTCAAGGCCGGATGTCGGCAGTTCACAGGAAGTTTTCAACTTGTTGGGGCGGCCGAGGTGTTTGAGCGATTGACAAAAGAGCGGTCTATCCCCAATGGAATATGGAGAATATTGGTGAATTAACCCCGTATCGAGGCCTTCGAAATGATTTATACGCTTCTGCACAATCCTGGCTGCGGATCGTCGAAAAAGGGTCTTGCTTTGCTTCAAGACGCTGGAATTGATGTCACAATCCGCAAATACGCCACCGAATCAGGTCGCCTCGATCTTGAAGAGATCCGTGATTTGGCCCGAAAAATGGGCGATGTGTCGCCGCGCGCCTTCCTGAGGGAGAAAGAGGCGGTCAAAACCGGACTTTCGGAGACGGCCAGTGATGAGGAGGTTTTTGCGGCCATGGCTGAAAACCCGAAACTTATCCAGAGACCTATCGGGATATGCGCGGATCGCGCTATTTTGGGGCGGCCGAACGAACGGTTGCTCGAAATCGTGTAAAAGAGCGAAAATAGATCAAATTTCATCTAATTGGCCGACTGAAAATTAAGTCTCAACCGGCATAATCGCCTCTTCTCGAGGAGATTTCTCATGCTTGTCTTATGGATTGCCGGATTTTTTCTCGCTGTTTCGGCTCTATTGATTTTCGGGGTTCCTATGGTTGCACTTGGGCCGCGCACCGTTTTGCGGGGTGCCATGCGCCGCCCCGAGAGCAAGTTGCTCGCCGGTAGCCTTGTTGCCATAGGGGTAAGCTTGTTTTTGCTGTCGGGCTCCTTTATTTCAACAGGCTCTGCCGACTTCCTGTCTGCGGAAAATTTCCATAGCCTGCAAGCGCTCGTCTGATCTCGCGCTCTCATAGCGGGCTGTTAACAGGAGCCTGCGGCTATGAAATCCAATTCGGGCAATTTTTTTGAAGATTTCACGCTTGGGCGCGTGCTTGTGCATGCAACGCCGCTAACGGTCAGCGCGGGTGATATTGCATTGTATCGGGCGCTGACGGGCGGTCGGCATGCTTATTATTCTTCTGAGCAGTTTGCCGGACTTGTGGATGAACATGCTTTGCAGGTCGATCCGCTTTTGGCGTTTCACGTCGTTTTCGGGAAAACTGTCCCCGATATTTCTCTGAACGCGGTTGCCAATCTCGGTTATGCTGAAGGGAAGTTTCTACGCCCGGTTTTCCCCGGAGACACATTGCGGGCGGTGTCCGAAGTGATCGGGCATAAGCAGAATTCGAGCGGCAAGACCGGCATTGTCTATGTTCGTACGCGCGGGCTGAACCAGCGTGATGAAGAGGTTTTGTCTTATGTCCGCTGGGTCATGGTTCGCAAACGCGACGCAGCATCACCAGCGCCCGAGCCCATCGTTCCTGAGCTTCGCTCAGCGATGCAGCCGGGCAGGAAAGGTCTGTTTGTGCGCAATTATGCCGGTTGGGATGACGCTCTGGCGGGCTCTATCTATCGCTATGAAGACTACGAAATTGGCGAAAAAATCGACCATGTTGACGGGATGACGGTTGAAGAGGCCGAGCACCAGATTGCGACACGGCTTTACCAAAACACGGCGAAGGTTCATTTTGATGCCCATGCGCAGAAGGAAAGCCGGTTCGGCAAACGCCTGATCTATGGCGGTGTGGTGATCTCGCTGGCGCGGGCGCTCAGTTTTAACGGGCTTGGCAATGCCGCTGAGATGATTGGCATCAATGCGGGCACCCATGCCGGGCCATTGTTTGCGGGCGAGACGGTCTATGCCTGGAGTGAAGTGCTCGACAAGGTTGAATTGTCGGACACAACGGGGGCTTTGCGGCTGCGGCTGGTGGCGACGAAAGACCAAACCTGCGAGGCGTTTCCATTGCGGACCGAAGAGGGCGGGTATGAGGCGAGTGTTCTGCTTGATTTCGACTATTGGGCCGCTATTCCGCGTGCAAAAACATGATCCCTCTGGTTGACGGGTTGACCGCCACAGCCATGTCGATCGCGATTATCCTGTCGGCGATTGTCTCAAGCATTGCGTCTTCGGCCCGTCGGCAAGCTGTGGTTATGGCCGAAGCGAAGGTGCAGGACTTATGTGAGCTGACGGGCATTCTGGATCCACGTGAGCTGCAAGATGTGTTCGGGCCACCGAATATGGGGCGGGTCTGGCAAAACGTCACCTTGGCGCAAGTACTGGCGGCGCGTCGTCCTGCGGGGCATGTGATTAGCTCACAGGCAGTAGATGGCGGCTGTGCCTTGGTGGCCGTGCTGTCTTTTTTTCTGGGCCATCCGCTTGTCTCATTGGCGCTGGTTGTGGCGTTCTGCTTACAGATCGCAGGTTGGGTCCTCGTCTACCGGTTGCCGAAATAGCGGCACGAAGCCCCGAATTTTGTTGATTCTGGGAAGATTCAGCTTTGCGAGCGTGTCGGTGGGCCTTAAAAGACCGTATGAAATTCTGGAAGATGAACGGTGCGGGAAACGCTTTCATGATCTTCGATGCGCGGACGGCTCCGTTTGCGCCGACCGAGGGTCAGATTCGTGCGATCGCGGCCGAGGCGAAAGCAGATCAGATTATCGCGCTGGAGCAGGCTATGGGCAAGGATGTGTTCATGCGCATCTGGAACGCTTCCGGTGAAGAAGTGGGCGCTTGCGGAAATGTCAGCCGCTGCGTCGGAGATCTGATCCTGACTGAAACCGGCAAAGACCAGATCACCATCCAGACCGAAGCGGATATTCTCAAAGCGAGTCGGGCAGATAATGGCTTGATCAAAGTCGATATGGGCTCGCCACTGCTTGGCTGGGAAGACATTCCCTTGTCCGAGGCAATGGATGTGCGCGGGGTTGATGTCAAAATCGGCCCGATTGATGATCCGATTTTGTCGCGGCCGGCAGTGGTTTCGATGGGCAATCCGCATGCCGTGTTTTTTGTCGACAATGTCGATGCCTACGATATTCCGAATATCGGGCCGCTGGTTGAATGGCACCCCTTGTTTCCTGAAGGGGTCAATGTCGGCTTTGCGCAGATTATAGATCCTCAGACCATTCGTCTGCGGGTCTGGGAGCGCGGGGCAGGGCTAACCCTTGCCTGCGGTACAGGAGCTTGTGCGGCTCTGGTTTGTGCAGCGCGAGCAGGACACACAGGCCGCAAGGCGCGTCTTATTCTTGACGGGGGCGAGCTTGAGATCGAATGGCTGGAAACCACGGATCGGGTGATGATGACCGGACCGGTCGAACTGGAACTAACTGGCGAGATTTAGACCAGCGCGCTTTAAGGAACGATCGCCTGTTCCTGTTTGGCTTTCCATTCCATGGCGCGCCGAACACGTTTTTCCACCGATGGGTGCGTGTAGAACAGCGCCTCTTGCAAACCACTCGGTCGCGGATAGCGATACTCTGCCGTTTTCACGAGCGCTGACGCCAGAGCATCTGGCAAGTTGACCGTGCATTGGTCAGATAGGAATGACCGCGTTTACATGACCGGACCGGT
>CAZXXY010000017.1:0-1125 GCA_964644755.1 uncultured Hyphomonas sp.
AGCGCCATGGTGCGGATCATGATGTCGCGATTGGCGGTAAACAGTTTGAGCAGTTTTTCGCGGTCCCACAATGCCGCACGCGCTTTGAACGCGTTCCGGATCAGCAGGAAACCGAAGGCGAGGGCGACCCATTCGGCAATCGCTGTGCCAAGGCCAATGCCCGCTGGTCCCATATCGAGCACGGCCACAAAATAGACATCGAGAACGGCGTTGATGCCGTTCATCACGATCTGTAAGGCCAATAGGGCGCCCGTCCGTCCTGTGCCCAGAAGCCAGCCTGAAATTCCATAGCTCATCAGCAGGGCCGGCGCGCCCCAGATACGGGCATCGAAATAGGCTTGGCCAAGCGTCTCGACATCTGCTTCGGCTGTGAAAATTCCAAAGGCTGCCTGCTTGAGCAGGGGGGATGTGATGAGCAATAACAGACCAAGCCCGCCGCCAAGCACGACCGCGCGCCAGAGGACCGCTCGCATTTCCGGCAGGTCGCCGGCGCCTCTGGCTTGCGCGGTCAGTCCCGTTGTCGACATGCGCAGAAAGCCGAACCCCCAATAGATGAAGCCGAATGAAATGGCGGCGACGGCCACGGCTGCAAGATCCGTCTTATCGCCAAACCGTCCCATCGCCGCCGTGTCGACAATCCCTGTCATGGCGATGGCAGCTTGGGAGAGGATCACGGGCCAGACGAGCGCCAGGACGCCCCGCCGGGAGAGTTGAGATTGATCTTGCGCGGTCATGCGGTGTGCTTAGCCTAGTGGACGCGCCATGGATAGGTAGCCGGTCGCTAGAATGACTTGGTCAGAAAAACACGGAAATCCGCATCCGCTGTTGCATTGGTCAATCCGAATAGCGTGCTGGCCTCGACAGACCAGCCTTGACCGATCTTGAAAGCAATCGCAGGCCCGACGCTATGGCTCTGATCGCGGAAAGACGGGAAATCGTCTGTTGAACCATAGGCATTGAAGACCTGCACTTGCAGATTGTAGCGTGGATTGACCTGATAGCGCAGACTGGAGCGGGTTTGCAAAAACAGACCGTCATTGCGGTTATCACCAAATTGAACCTGGGCAAGCACAAGCGCGCGTGCGGTCCAGCCGCCGCCAAGCGGGACATCATTGGTCCAGTTCA
>CAZXXY010000017.1:1225-32015 GCA_964644755.1 uncultured Hyphomonas sp.
AGTTCAGGCTGACAAGATTGGGGCTGCCTTTGTCGTTGATGAGAAGATCAAGCCGCACCGCCGAATCGAAGCCGGCGTCTTCATCTTCAACAAACTGGTACTGCGCCTCAAATTGCACAAGATCGAAGTCGAACCCGCTCGTATTGGTATCGCCTCCTTGCACAACCGCACGCAGTCGAAGATTGTCCGTTACGCTTTGCTGGTAATGCAGCCGGTTTGTGATCCGGCCTGGCCGACCATCTGACGGGGGAGCGAAAGCTGTCCGGAACTCAAGAGCGCGGCTGCCTGGCGTTACCTCTGGACCAAACACGCCGCCAACATTCTGGGCGCTTGCGAGCGGTTGACTGGCCAGCAGAAAGGCCAGGCCCAGCAGCGCAGACACCATGAGTTTTAACACGTGAATTCTTGGCACAATACGATTTATTCCTGCAATCATCGTAACCGTTCCGATGAGAATATCGAACAGCATTTAGTCGAACAATTTCGATACGCTCTCTTCATTTGCGATCCGGCGAATGGCTTCTCCGAGGAGGGGCGCCACACCAAGCACGCGCAAGGATTTGGATTTCAGATCTTCCTCGCTTGGCTGGATTGTGTCGCAGATGACAATCTCGTCGAGCACGGATTTTTCGACCCGCTTAACGGCATTATTCGACAGCACCCCATGGGTGACATAAGCCGAGACTGCTGTCGCACCAGCGTCTTTCAGGGCCGCCGCCGCATTACACAGAGTCCCGCCACTGTCGCACATATCGTCGACCATAATGCAGCGTTGGCCTTTGACGTCGCCAATAATATTCATCACTTCGGATTGGCCCGCTTCCGGACGCCTTTTATCAACAATAGCCAGATCGCAACCAAGCCGTTTGGCCAGGCCCCGCGCGCGCACAACGCCGCCAACATCCGGAGACACGACCATCAGCTTCTCGCCAGCATAGCGGTCGCCAATATCACGCAAAATCACCGGACCAGCGACCATATTATCGGTTGGAATGTCGAAGAAGCCCTGAATTTGGCCAGCGTGCAAATCCATTGTCAGAACCCGGTCTGCGCCAGCGGTCGAAATCAGATTGGCCACAAGTTTGGCAGAGATAGGGGTCCGGCCATCGGTTTTGCGATCCTGTCGGGCATAGCCGAAATACGGGATCACCGCCGTTATCCGTCTGGCCGAGGCGCGCCGCAGCGCATCCATGCAGATCAGCAATTCCATGAGATTGTCATTGGCAGGATAGCTTGTGGACTGGATCACAAAGACATCTTCACCGCGGACGTTTTCATTGATCCGGACGAACACTTCATTGTCGGCGAAATTCTTCACCTCCGCTTCGGTCAAAGGGGCATCCAGATAGTCGGCGATATTTGCGGCCAATGGGCGATTGGCGTTGCACGAAAGAAGTTTCATCTTTGGGGGTTCCCGATTTTGATCCATCATCTTTGACGCTTTTGTATCAAAGCGCGGGCGCGTGCAACGGTTTGACCCTAGTTTACCGCACCTAATTCGGTTTCAGCATGATAACTGAGGCATTTCTGCCATAGTCGGGCAACCCCTGATGGTTGCGTCGCCGATTGGAGAAATATTGCTGGTCGAGTGCACATGTGTCGTGGGGGACAATATCAATGCGCGAAACGCCCTCGCGAACAAGCTGGGCCTGAACATAGGCTTGAATGTCGAACTGGAACCGGTCGCCTTGCCCTGTGACGAAGAATCGCTCCGAAGCGGGATTGTGGGCGAGAAATGTGTCACGAAATTCTGGGCCGACTTCGTATGAGGCTTGCCCGATACTTGGGCCGATGGCCGCGACGGTGGCCGACCGTTCTGCGCCGAGCGTCTCCATAGCGTCGAGCGTCGCCGCACAAATATTGGCAACCGCGCCTTTCCATCCCGAATGGGCTGCGCCGATCACGCCAGCTGCCTGATCTGCAAACAGGATCGGGACGCAGTCCGCCGTCATGATGGCTAGGGCCAGACCCGCCGTTTTGGTCACCATTGCATCGGCTTTGGGCCGTTCAGTAAACGGGGCGGTGACGTGGAGAACTTCTGCCGAATGGTATTGATGGCAGGATAAAAGATGACCCGGACTCTCCGCGCCAATGGCAGCCGCAATGCGGGCGCGGTTTTCGGCAACGGCTTGAGGCGCGTCGCCCGACCCCGCGCCTGCGTTCAGGCTTGTGTATAACCCTGTGGATACGCCGCCGCGATTGCCGAAAAACCCGTGCGACACTGTTGCCTTTAGCGCAAGGCCGGGGGCGGTTGTGGCGGGAGGTGCAGGCGTGTTTGTCATCGGATTGACTTAGCCAAAACCGGCCGGTGTTGGCAAGCCGGTCGAGGACAGGCAAATCACTTTGAAGCGGCGTCCCATTTCGGCAGGGTCGACGAGTTTTTGCGCGCCGGAGAATAGACTGTCCGCAGCGTCTGGATTGGCTCTGATCAATGTGTCGAGACGGTCTTGCAGGCCGAGCCTTCCGAGGAATGCGCCCTGAGGAACGGGACCGGCGACCTCTAGGCCAGCGGCTAGGGCAAGCTGGGCAAGCCGTTTGAAATCAACATCGACCGTCAGGTCCGCTTCGCCCGGGCAGGCCAGCGGATCAACCTGTTGGCCGTTTTTATAGGCCCGCAGCGTGTCGGTGGGGGAGGCATTGTCCGGACCATAATCAATAAACAAGGCGTAGAAAGGGGCGCTTTGTTCGGTACGTGCGCGCAAGGTTTCAATCAGGCCGTCAAGGCCCGGTTGCAATTCGGCCTCGCCGCTCAGGGACACTGGCGGCATATCCTGTGCGTCTTCGGCCCGCAAATCCGATCGGTCGATACCGAAGGCCAACGCGCCGTCCTCGCCAAGTCCGACCACGCGCTCGCGCCACACCTCGCCCTCGCGGACAAATTGGCGGGCAGGCAGACAGTCGAGAAACTCGTTGGCCAGCACGACCAGCGGGCCGCCCGGTAGATGGTGCATCCCGTCGATAAATTCGGGCGACCAGTTTTGCAGCGCGCTTGATTGTTGTTCGCGCAAAGCCGGACTGGCCTCGACGAGATGGAGGTGAAGACTGTCCGGCGGAAGCATGGGAGCGGCCGCCCGCAAAGCATCGGCCATCAGGGTGCCGCGCCCGCCGCCTATTTCAACGAGATTGAATTTGTCCGGACGACCAAGCCCCTGCCATTGCTCAACCACCCAGAGGCCAAGCAATTCACCAAACATCTGGCTCGTCTCCGGCGCGGTAATAAAATCGCGCCCTAAGCCTGCGCCATTTGCATAATAACCATCTTTGGGGTCGTGCAGGCAGGTCTGCATATAGGCCGAAACCGGCATTGGCCCGTCCATTCGGATTTGCCGGATCAAACGGTCTTTGAGCGACATGGCAATAGCCTGCTAGTTGGGCGCGCTAAGCGGCTTTTCTTTCAGCGCATACCAGATCAGGAAAACGCCAGCGAGCCACATGGGCGCCGAGAGCAACATGCCCATGGTCGCACCGCCCGGCAAAAAGCCGATATGCGCATCCGGCTCGCGGAAAAACTCCGAGATCGAGCGGCCAATGCCATAAAGAATGAAGAAGAGGCCAGCGGCCAGTCCGGGTTTTTTGAGTATGCCAAACCGGAAAGCGAGAATGGCGAGCACGATGGTTGGCAGCAAGCCTTCCAGAAGCCCTTCATAGATCTGGCTGGGATGGCGCGGCATTTCAGTGCCGGCATAGACCCAGACTTTCTCCACAGCGTCCCAAGCGGCCGGTGGACCGGAATAATTCGGCGCAATGCCTTCGGGGAAAATCATGCCGACAGAGCTATCTGTGTGACGGCCGTAAAGTTCGGCGTTCATGAAGTTTCCGAGTATGCGCACCGAAAAAATTGAGATCGGCGCGATCATCGCCCCCATATCCGCAAAGGCTAAAAGCGGGACTTTGCGGATTCGCGACACCAGAAGTATCACAACGCACACGCCGATAAATCCACCATGGAAAGACAGACCGCCATCCCAAATGCGTAAGAGGCTCATCGGATCTGAGGCTATATTGGCCCGACCTGAGGCAGTGGTGAGAGTATAAAAGAGAAGGTAGCCGAGCCTCCCGCCGAGGATAATCCCGATCAGGGACCAGGTGAAGATATCGTCCATATCCTCTTTACTGACGGGGCTTTTCGGCAATCCATACAGATGCGGGCGTTTGACAAGCCGGTTGGCATAGCTGAACGACAGAATAAGCCCCAAAATATAAGAAACCGCATACCAGCGAAGCGGAAAACCGCCGATACTGAACACAAACGGGCTGAATTCGGGAAATTTAAGTGCGGCAAACATGACGGTTTCGATCTTTTCTCTTCGGCGGCGGCGCACCATCTGTTAGGTGAGTTTTGACCGCTTTCAAAGGAGTACCGTGATGGCAAAACAAAATCCACTGCTCGATGATGTTGCCGGACTGATGACTGGCGCTATGGGCGCGGCGCGTTCGGTTGGCGAAGAAGCGCGGACGCTGATGCAAAGTCAGGCCGCCCGTCTCGTCGCGGACATGGATCTGGCGAGCCGTGAAGAGATGGATATGCTCAAGCAAATGCTACAGGGCGCTCTGGAGCGGATCGAGATCCTCGAAGCCGAAATTGCGGAATTGAAACGGGACTAGTTCGCCCGCCCAACTCCCTTTTTGAACATCTTTATTGAGTAATATGTATGACTGACACAGCGACTTTCGCCCTCAAAGCCAAAGCTTGGCCCTTTGAACAGGCGCGCGCAATTCTCAAACGCCGCGAGCAAATGTCCAAAGCGGGACGGGGCGGGACAGGTCCGGTTGTTTTTGAAACCGGATATGGGCCGTCGGGACTGCCGCATATCGGCACGTTCGGCGAAGTGGTCCGCACGACAATGGTGCGGCAGGCCTTTATCGCACTGACCGAGGGCAAGATCGAGACACGTCTCATCTGTGTGTCCGATGATATGGACGGCATGCGCAAAGTGCCGCCCACCGTCCCGAACCCCGAAAAGCTTGAACCCTTTTTGCAGCAGCCCTTGACCGCTGTGCCTGATCCTTTTGGCACGCATGAAAGTTATGGCCATCATATGAATGCGCGCCTGTGCGCCTTTCTTGACGGGTTTGGCTTCGAGTATGAATTTGCCTCGGCGACCGAGCTTTACAAGAACGGCACCTATGATCCGATGCTACGCCGTGCGCTCGAGAAGTATCAGGACATTATGGATGTCATGCTGCCGACTTTGGGCGAAGAGCGCCGCGCAACTTACTCGCCATTCCTGCCGATTAGCCCAAGCACAGGCCGCGTGCTTTATGTTCCGATGACATCGGTTGATGCGGACGCCGGCACCATCACATTTGATGATGAAGACGGCACGGAAGTCACATTGCCAGTCACCGGCGGCGCGGTGAAGCTGCAATGGAAGCCCGATTTCGGCATGCGCTGGGCAGCCCTGGATGTCGACTTCGAGATGTTCGGAAAAGACCATCAGGACAATGCGCCGATCTATTCGAAAATCTGCTCTATCCTCGGCAACCGTCCACCGCAGCAATATGTCTATGAGCTGTTCCTTGACGAGAAAGGGGAGAAAATCTCCAAGTCAAAAGGCAATGGCATTTCGGTCGAAGACTGGTTGAAATATGCCCCGCCTGAGAGCTTGTCGCTGTTCCAGTTCCAAAAGCCGCGCGTGGCCAAGAAACTCTACTTCGACGTAATCCCGAAAGCCGTTGACGAGTATGTTGCCTTTCTCGACAAGTATCATGGCGAGGAAAGCGACAAGCAGCTCTCAAATCCGGTCTGGCACATCCATAATGGCCAACCGCCGCAATGGTCGTCGCCGGTTAGTTTTGCACTTTTGCTCAATCTTGTGAGTGCGGCGAATGCTGAAACCAAAGAGCAGCTTTGGGGCTTTATCAGCCGCTATGCGCCCGAAGCCAGTGCCGAAAGCCACCCTTTGCTCGACCAGCTGGCCGGATACGCGATCGCCTATTATGAGGACTTTGTGAAGCCTGCAAAAACCTACCGTGCACCTGATGACAAGGAGCGTGCGGCGATGGAGGATCTTGCCAGCCAGCTTGAATCCTATTCCGGCGAGGTGACGGGAGAGGCGCTGCAAACGCTGACATTCAGCATCGGCAAGACCCATGAATTCGAAAACCTACGCGATTGGTTCAAGGCGCTCTATGAAGTGCTGCTCGGCCAATCCCAGGGCCCGCGCTTTGGCGGTTTCGTTGCGCTTTATGGGGTGGCAGAGACGGCTGAGCTTATACGGTCTGCGTTGGCGCGGGATGTCGCTTAGCTGTATTGCGACAGGTAAAACTCTCCCCACACTGTGACCGGTCATGCTAGTTTGACGGTTCTGGTCAAAAGGAGTGTCTGATGCGGTTTCTGTTTGTAACATTGCCCTTGCTGTTACTGGCCCTTGTGGGGGGCATCGCGGCAGATCGCTGGGTGCCAACCCGATCCGTGATTGATATGGCGTATGAGCGGTTCTCGCCGACACCGCTGGCGGCCGATCCGGGGTTTCCATACGGAACACCACTTGAGCACTGGGGCAGCAGCCCTTTGAACGAAAAGGCACTGAACGCTTATGCTGTGCGAAATTGTCTGCGATTTGAACCTGTGGAACCAGCGGTCCGAGCAAGTTGGCTGGAGCAATTCCAGGGCTTTACGGATGCAACAGGAACCGAGGTTCCTGCGACGTTTCCGGCATTAGGCGACCATCCTGGCATCATCAAACTTGAACTCGTCCATTCACCGGCCGGGTCTGATCGTTCCCATTGCGGTGCCACGCGCATTGCCGAGCACTGGTTCATGACGGCGGCTCATTGCTTCGAAAACGAAGATCTAGAACGCGCCCTCCCTGTCTATGCGGCGATGGCCGTCACACCGGCTCTTGATGTACGCTCGTCTGACTCCACACGCGTGCCAATCGCCGGGGGGTTATGTCATAGTGGCCATGGGACAAGTCGATACCGATATCCAAATGATATCGCATTGTTCTATCTCGAAGATGTTTCCGCATTTGCAGACGTCCAGATCGCGCGGATAGAAGATCAGGGACTGCAGTTAGCGATGCCGGATTTTTCCAATGCCTATCTAGCCGCTTGGGGGCGCAATGGCGACTCGCGATATTTTCAAGGTGGCCCCGTGCAAATGTCCGAAGTCGGTGAGGCCGTTCTGGTGAGCAAGCGGATCGGTACAATCGGACCAGACATTGGAGACAGTGGCTCTCCTCTTTATGCTGACTTTGGCAAAGGTCCCATTGTCGTTGGAGTGCTGTCCCAGATTACTGAAGGACCACAGTCAGAGGATGACACGGCAGTCTTTGTCCGTGCAAAAGCAGTCAGGGCATGGCTTGACCGCACCATGGCTATTTGCGAACAGGGTGGCAGCTATGTCTGCTAGTTACTGGTGTCTCGTCTTGCTGTTTAGGTCATAAGTTCCAAATTTTGCATGACTCAGGCAATTTTTTTCTTTCATACCCCAAAGAATTGATTACTATAGGTAAAAAATGCCGCGATAAGGACGTGTGGAGGGGCTCTGTGCCAGAATCAATCGATAGTGTAGATGCAAAAATCATGGATTTGTTGCAGGATAATGCGGGCTTGTCCGTTGCAGAAATAGCAGAAAAAGTTGGCTTGTCGTCTTCGCCTTGCTGGCGGCGCATCAAGCGTATGGAAGAACGTGGTGTCATTCATAAGCGTGTGACATTGCTGGATCGGAATTTGCTCGGGCTGGATTTTGAAGTTGTGGCCAGCGTGAAACTGGCTTTGCCTAATCGTGATAATCTCAATGCCTTTGAAACTATGGTGCAGGACTGGGCCGAAGTGTCCGAATGTATGACGGTTACTGGTGCCGTCGATTATGTCATCAGGATCGTGACGACAGATATGCATGCCTATGACGATTTCCTACGCGACAAACTGCTCGGTTCGGCTCTGGTGTCAGATGTGCAGTCGCGGATTGTGGTGCGTGTCGCCAAGCGCTCTACCAGTTTGCCGTTGGGTCTGCTTGAACAGGCCGCGCCAAATGGAGACATTTAGAAAAAGCCGGGACGGCCAAACCTAATTCAAGACTTCGAATTGATCATAGTCTGCAAGCCGGAAATCACGAAAGAACCCGTCTTCGCCAGCATCGAACCGGCGCATACCGCTCCACAAGGCTTCATTGTAATCAATACCATCTTCGCTGCCATTGACTCCGACGAGCAGGATACGTCGCTGGGACTTTGTCGCTTCAGGGCAGCGTACACGGCCCGGGCATGGCGAAGTTTCAGCATGTTCGCCAAGACTTGCAGCGAGCAGCGTCGGTCCTTCATTGTCGCAGGTCGGTTTTAGGGTCGAGAGCGCCGCCACCAGAGCTTGCCCCCGGGTTCTGGCGAGCCGGTGGTTCAACTCTTGCGGGCCTTCAAAGGACGATGTTCCAATGGCCATGAGATTGTCGGAGTTACAAAACCGGTCCCGGAAGTCTGTTCCGGTAAACAAAGTCCGTAGGGCAACGCTTTGCCCTGCGGTAACGATCTCACGTCCCTCGCCAAACGCCCAGGCATAGTCCTGACTGAGAATATATATCCGCAAATTCGCCGTGCGGCCCTGACTATCGGTTCCGATGAAGGTGCGTGATTCGAGCCATAGCTCATCATTGAAGCGGCTCAATGTCCCGTCTTTCACGGCTTGCTCGTCTGAGACTGGCTCTTTGGTCAGTTGGGTCGGGGCGGGGATTGGCTCGAGTGACGGGTGACGCACATCAACCGTTTCCACGGCATTGCGCGGTGTTTCCTGATTCATCCAGAACCAGACGGCAACCGCGCCAAAGCCTAGCAGAAGGAGAAAGATGAGCAGGATGCTCCACCTATGGCGTCCACTATCATCATTGTATCGGCCAGGGCCATTGCTCATTGTCATATCTTCCAGTTTGAGCACTCAGTTTACCATTGGTTCGTCTGTTTTTCCAACAAGAACGAACAGGCTAAACTGGCGGTTTAACCATAGTGATTGCCCCAAATGCGATGCCCGTTGAAATATGACAGAGTGTTCAGATCGTATTCACACAGCGTGCCGTTTATGGAGAACAATACGGGCAGGCACGACAGTCCAGCCCGACAAGACATAGGTACTCTATAAGGGGAATGGGTACCTGCGCGGCCTTCCGGAAACGGGAGGCCGCGACCTTTTTGGGAGCAGGGTTTTCCGGCAAAACCGAGCTTCAAGCTTCAAATCCGTTGACGAGGCCATCTGGCGTTCCCGGAAAGACAGTCTCGCCAGCAGGCCAGGTTTGCGGTCTTGTCGTCACTTTGTGCGACTCGCGCGCAGCACCAAACAGACTGTCTGGGTCGAAACAGAGCCAGGCGTGCGGTGCATTAATTGGCTTCAACATATGTGACATGCCCATTCGAGCGCGCGAGAATTTTACTTTGACCGCCGGGCCAACTGATCGTTTCGAGGGCGGGTTCTAATATATTCGGTTCGCCAGATAGCAGCGTTTCCGGCTCGAACCTGACCCATGCAAGAGGAGCTTGCGAGGTGGCTTTTGCCCCAGCCTGTGCCATCAGCGTTTCTATGCGTTCACGTTCACTTTGGGGAGGATATTGGAGAAAGATAGAGTGATAGACGACCGTCAGGCCGTGTGTGGGGCGTGTGGCCAGCTTGCGTTCCAGCCAATCCGCAGCGCCGGATTTTTCCGGCTGTGTTCCTTCAGCGCGTGCAATTTCGATGGCCCCGTCGAGGCGCGCCAAGCGGCCTGGCACATCCGTCCAGCAATAAGATCGCAGGCGTGTGCGCTCGGTCTCGTCTTCAAGATCTAACGGGTTGATGTCGCATCCGGCGCGGCTGGCAATGCGTAGCGGTGCATCCGTTGGCGGGGCAGGGCCTGTCCACGGGGTCGAGAGTGTAACAGGGGAAGCTGGTCCCCAGCTCCAGTCATCCAGCTCATAGCGGAATTTGTCCCAATTCATATTGAGGCCCGCACTTGCACCAAGCTCAAGCATATGAATGTCCATGTTGAACTGCTGGGCTAGATGCAGGAACCCTACAAGAAGCAATATGGAACGCCGCGCTTCATTTGTTTGTGGCGCGTACTTTAAGTAATCCCGCACCCAGTCTGGCTCCCGTGCAAGAAAATCCCGCGCGCGTGGCCAGAGCGCCGCCATATCGAGCTGGCCATGATTGGCCTCTTTGTAAGCCGCCATTAGAGGGACATCACGCCCTGTTAAGGCAGCGCCATGAAGCGCGCCCGTCATGCGCAGCGCTATGGCATCGGCCACTGGTGATGTCGGCCAATCATGTAGCAGGCTGTAAACCGGGCCGCGCGCGATATAGTCACTTGCCATATGATCAACCAGCCCGGCTGTTAGCGGGGAGTCCAGTTGTCGGCAGGCCTCTGCCTGAAGTTTGAAATAGTCGATCAGCGTTCTGTCATGCTCAGCTTGTCTATTCGGCATCTCAGCTCCTTATGTTGCGATGCAGCATTATACACAAAGATGCCAGACCTGAAAAATTTCGCTCGCTATTGAACAAAACATTGTTTTACAGCGACTATCAGGCAAATGAACAAATCTTCGCCTCTTTCGCGCTATAGCGCTGCAGATCGTGTGATGGACCAATTGCTGGTTTTGCATGTCCTTTCAGGCGATCAGCGCGCAGTTGATCGGCTAGGGGTACGCTGGCATGGCCGCCTGATGCGGGTCGCGCTGTATATGACAGGCGATGAAGAGCTTGCAGAGATGGCCGCGCAGGAGGCATGGGTTGGCATATGTCGCAATTGGAGACGGCTGAACGACCCGGCAAAATTTTCGCCTTGGGCGTTCGGGATTTTACGTCGCAAATGCTTTGATGTGGCACGTAAAGCCACACGACGCAGCGCGCGCAAAGCTCCGTTGGAGGGAGCACCTGATCTGGGGGTTCCAGCGCGCGGGGAAATGCAGATCGAGCTTAGTCAGGCCTTCGATGTGCTGTCGCCAGATCATCGCACGGTGGCCATTCTTTACTTTGGCGAGGAACTAACCCTTGCCGAAATCGCAGCGGCGCTGGACCGCCCTTTGGGCACTATCCAGTCCCGCATTTTTCACGCCCGCAAACACTTAAAAGCGGCATTATCAGGAGAAGAGATATGACCAAGATTGATGATGATTTACGCGCCCGTTTGAGCGCAGCAGATGAGGAATTCCTCGCTGACCTTGAATCCGGACAAGGCTTTTTTGCACAGCTCTTTGCAACTTTCAAAGGTCCGCAAGGCTGGGTTGGCATTATGGTGATGATCGCCGCCTTCATCATATTGGCCTTGTCGGTATGGTGCGTGTGGGAAGCATTTCACGCCACGCGCGACCGGGAAACCATCTTGTGGATTAGCGGTGCGGTTGGCGGCCTGATCGGCCAGGGATTGTTGCGGCTTTTTCTGACCAGCCGCATGCATATGCTGGCCATGATGCGCGAGTTGAAGCGCATCGAGTTGCGTTTGGTGAAGCTTGATGAACGGCTGGGATGAGGGCAAGACGGTTTCAGTCCTGCCCCCAAAACCAGTGTCTCGAGATTAGACCCGCTCAACCGCCATGGCGATGCCTTCGCCGCCGCCAATGCAGAGGCTGGCCATGCCCTTCTTGGCGTCCTGATCTTCCATCGCTGCGAGCAAGGTAATCAACACGCGCGCACCGGACGCTCCGATCGGGTGACCCATCGCGCAAGCGCCGCCATTGACGTTGAGTTTGTCATGCGAAATGCCAAGCTCTTTCATGGCGATCATCGGGACGACGGCAAAGGCTTCGTTCACCTCCCATAGGTCAACATCATTCTTGTCCCATCCGGCTTTATCCAGCGCCTTTTTCATCGCTGGCACAGGAGCCGTGGTGAAGTATTCGGGCTCATGCGCATGCGAGGCTGCCGAGACGATTTTCGCGATCGGGGTTAAGCCGCGCTTTTCCGCTTCGGATTGGCGCATCATGACAATCGCTGCGGCCCCATCGGAAATGGCCGAAGCGTTGGCCGCTGTCACTGTGCCGTCTTTGGAGAAAGCAGGGCGTAGGGCCGGAATCTTGTCCGGGCGCGCTGTGCGGGGCAGTTCGTCGGTTTCAACCACGGTTTCACCCTTACGGGTTTTGACGGTGACGGGCGCAATCTCGCGCTTGAATTTGCCGTCTTCGGTTGCCTTTTGGGCGCGGGCCAGCGTTTCAAGCGCATAAGCGTCCTGCTGCTCGCGGGTGAACTGGTATTCGGTTGCGATCATGTCGGCGAAATTGCCCATAGGGCCGCCCGCATAGGCATCGGTCAGGCCATCAAGCGCCATGTGGTCTTCAGCGCCCATATTGCCGTATTTGTGGCCTTTGCGGACATTCATCAGATGCGGCGCATTGGTCATGCTCTCCATACCGCCTGCGATCACGACATTGGCTTCGCCTGCAAGAATAGCATTGCGGCCCATCACAGCCGCCTGCATGCCTGAGCCGCACATCTTGTTGATTGTGGTCGCTTCCAATCCCTTGTCCATGCCCGCTTTGAAGCCGGACTGACGGGCAGGGGCTTGTCCTTGGCCGGCCGGCAGGCAGTTGCCCATGATAATTTCGTCGGCTTCGTCTGCGCCAAGCTTTGCTTCCTCAACGGCCGCCTTAACGGCGAACGCGCCCAATTCATTGGCCGAGAATGAGGACAGCTCGCCCAGCAAACCACCCATAGGGGTGCGGGCCATACCAACGATAACGACGGGATCAGATTGTGACATGGAAAGACATCCTTGAATAAATGTTGCACTTGCGAAGAAAGAACCCCTAAGGCGCTCTGAGGTCAAGGGCTAGCGGGGGCAATTTGAGGATCTCTTGCAAGTTCACCGCCTGCCGGCGTTATGGCTGCAAGGCTTTCTGGCACCCGAAAAAAGAAACCCCGGGGAGAGTCTGCACTCTGCCCCGGGGTTTGTGTTTTGTTGGCCGATGGCCTTTATCAGGCGCTTACTTTTTCTTAGCGGCCGTTTTGCGCGGGGCGCCGACTTCGAACGTCATTTGCAGGTTGACGCGGTACATAACCACTTTGCCATTATCTACAACGGTCGACATGTTGTTGACATTGGCAGAGCGCAGATTGCGCACTGTTTTTGAAAACCGCGTCACGGCAACCTGGATTGCGTCTTCGAAACTCTTTTTGGATTCCGACATGATCTGTTCTGATTTCATAATCGCCATTTTATATCTCCTTCTAAGTTAGCAAATGGAACGCTATATGATCGCAAGTCTACCGACAATACAAACCGAATTTGCAAATCTGCTGAATTCTTTTGATAACTATTCAGTTTGAATATTCGTGCTGTGGCAGGAAGTTTTTTTCAATATAATTTGGGTAATTCTCAAGCAAAAGGGCGACACTGCAAAACAGCATCGCCCTTGATGTCGAGATATTGGTCTTCACCTACCAGATACGGATACGCTGCTCTGGCGGAAGATACAGCGGATCATCCTCGGTGATGCCGAAGGCTTCGTACCATTCGTCAAAATTACGCACTATGCCATTCACCCGATACCGGGCCGGAGCATGCGGGTCGCCAATGATTTGCTGGGCCAATGCTTCGTCGCGGATCTTGTTCCGCCAGACTTGTGCCCATGCCATAAAGAAGCGTTGGTCACCTGTGAGCCCATCAATGATCGGAGCTTCCTCGCCATTGAGACTGATCCGATATGCCCTATACGCCATAGACAGGCCGCCAAGGTCGCCAATGTTTTCGCCAAGGGTCAGACGGCCATTGACGCAAGTCTCGCCATCATCAAGCGGGCAGTAGGCATCAAACTGGGCAACCAATGCGTCCGTGAGGGCTTTAAAAGCATCGCTGTCTTCGTTTGTCCACCAATCGCGCAGGAAGCCGTCGCCATCGGATTTGGCACCCTGATCGTCAAAGCCATGGCCCATCTCGTGTCCAATCACACCGCCAATGGCACCGTAATTGACGGCTGGATCAGCTGCGATGTTGAAGAAGGGCGGCTGCAAGATGCCAGCAGGGAACACGATCTCGTTTCGAACCGGCGAGTAGTATGCATTGACCGTTTGCGGGAACATGAACCATTCGGTCGTATCGACAGGCTTGCCAAGTTTTGCAAGGTTTTCGCGGAAGGCCCAGTCTCCGGCCGCGACCGCATTGCCGAGGGCATTGTCCGTTGACAATGACAATGTGTCATAGGTTTCGAACTTTTCGGTAAACCCGATCTTCGGCGCAAACTTGGCCAATTTGTCTCGCGCTTCAACTTTCGTTGCGTCGCCCATCCAGGTGATGTCATCAAGGTTGGCCGCCATGGCGCGCCGCAGATTTTCGACAAGATCATCCATGGCTGTTTTGTTTTCGGCCGGGAAATGACGCTCGGCATAAATCTGGCCAACACCTTCGCCCAAAGCGCCTTCTACGGCCCCGACAGCGCGTTTCCAGCGGTCACGCTGGACTTCCTGTCCACGCAAGGTCTTGCCGTAAAGCTCAAAGGAGGCGTTGTCGATTGTCGCTGGCAGGACGCCGGCATAGTCAGATAGGAAATGAGCTGTCAGATAGGCTTTCCATGTGTCCAGATCGGTCTCTGCAGCAACGCGGAACAAGCCGGTAATGCCGCTGCCGAGCTTGCTCAATTGTTCGTCGGTCAGTCCAAGTTCGGCGGCCTCAGCGGCGTCTGGTAGGACTTGGCGAACGAGGAATTGCTCTTGGCTATCAGCGCCAATTTGAGCCAACATTTCTGCCACCGGGAAGCCAGCGCCAAGTTTGAGCAATTCGTCACGGGTGAGTTTATTATAGGTGAGGTTACGGTCGCGACTGACCGTCCGGTCCCAATGTTCGGCAGCAATGCGGGTTTCCAAAGCAAGAACCGCATCAGCCGTTGCACCAACGTCTTCGTATCCGGCTTCGCTGAGCAAAATCGTCAGATAATTGCGATAGGCGGCGCGAATGCCTTCGTTCCGCTCATTGTTTTCAAGATAAAAGTTGCGGTCTGGCAAGCCGAGACCTGATTGGGTGACTTGAAATACATATGTGTCGGGCTGCTTGGAATCAAGATCGACAAAACCTCCAACCGGAGAGCTAAAGCCGCTTGAGCCAAACGCGCGTGCCAAATCGTCGTAAGAGGAGATGGCTGCAATTTCGTCGAGGAAAGGTTGGGCATTTGACAGGCCAGCCGCCTCGATCGAGTCCACGTCCATATAGGCGTTATAAACGGCGGCAATTTTGCCTTCCAGCGTGTCCACACCCGGGGATGCTGCCGCGAGTTCTTCAATGATATTGCGCACACGCCCTTCGGACTTTTCGCGCAGCACTGTAAAGCCGCCATAACGCGAAGCATCTTCAGGCATTTCAAATTCATCAAGCCAGACGCCATTGACATGTTCGAAGAAATTCGTGCCCGGCGCGACAGATGTTTTGACCGACTCCAGATCAATCCCGAATTCACCCCACTCATCGCGCCCACGCACCTCAACCGGACGCGGAACAAAGTCTGATGCGGCGGCTGTCACTTCAGCGGTAGCAGTCGATGTAGCTGACTCTGATGGCGAACAGCCAATCAACAGAGCCAGTGCAGATGTCGCAAACAATAGCTTTTTCATGGGATCCTCACAGTGTTTTCTTATTTGGTCGAATTTTGCGCATACTATGGACTTGGCGCAAGTGTCTACTCCGCAGGACTGTTCTGCGGGGAAACAATTTGAGTGTCTTCATCATTATCGTCGAACACTTGGCCGTCATAGGTTTCCCCGATTGTACGGTATGGCTTGCCCATAAAGGCCCAGCGGAAAACCCGTCCGATCTCTGTCCCGACCGCATAGAGCGCCGGCACCATGAGCAGGGACACAAAGACTGCGAACAGCACTGCGCATCCAAGTGAAACAACCATCGGCCGTAAGAATTGCGCATTGATTGAGCGTTCGGCCAAGAGCGGCAGGATGCCGACAAATGTTGTAATCGACGTTAGCAAGATTGGCCGGAACCGCGAAACACCGGCATCGACCAGCGCCTGAACAGCACCAGAGCCTTGTTCTCGTCTCTTGTTGACATAATCGACAAGCACGAGGTTGTCATTGATGACCACACCGGCTGCCGCCCCAATACCGAAAATCGAGAACATTGCCATTGGCACATCAAACACCAGATGGCCAAACACGGCACCCGCATAGGCAAAAGGGATCGCCGTCATCAGCAAAAGCGGCTGGAAGTATGATTTAAACGCAATCGCGAGAAGGATATACATGCCAAGAAGTGCGCCGCCAGCAAGAAGGTTGAGTTCCACGAAAAAATCTTGCTGATCCTGAAAGCCGCCAGCGCGCTCACGCGTAACGGTTGGGAAACGATCGGCAAAATCGGGCCAGAAATTTCGATTCATATCTTGCATGATCTCGCCACGCGTATCGCCAATAACTTCGGCAAAGACGCGCGCCGAGCGGATCCGGTTGCGCCGCAGTATTCGATTGATCCCCGGTGAGAAGGAAAGCTCTGCAACTTGTGCAAGGGGCAGTTCCCGGCTGTCTGGAGTCCGGATGCGCAAGTTTTGCAAACTGTCCAGATTTTCGCGATCTGCCCGGCTGAGGCGCACCATCACGCGGGCATCTTCCCCGTCGCGCGCCAGCCGTTGGGCTTCTTCGCCAAAATAGGCTTGCCGAACTTGCGTACTGACATCGGCGAGGGTGATCCCTAAGGCCTCTGCTCCGGGTTTTAAATCGATCCGGATTTCTTCTGCGGCGGCGGACAAATTGTCCCCAACATCAAACAGCGTATCGTACTTTGCCAGTTGGGTACGCACGTCGGCGGTTGCTTCTTTCAGCACATCCAAATCGGTGTGGTTGAGTGCAAAGGAGATGCGGGTGTCATTTTCATTGAAGGTAAAGTTGAAATTTATATCTTCTGCATCTGGTATCGCTCCAACTTCGTCGCGCATGGTTTCAGCGGCGATTTTGGTTGAGGCATTTTCTGGTCTTTCTTCTGGTGGCACCAGACTAACCCATGCCCGCACGCGGCGGTCCGATGCGACGACCGTGCGTCCTCGAACAAATCCGTCTTCAACGGCTGGGAACATTTCATCCAGCTTGGCCGACGCCGATACGATACCGACTTCCAATTGATCACGAATTTGCTCGGTCCGTGAAAACGGCGTGCCTTCAGGAAGTTCAATGGTAACTTCAACCAGATCGCTCTCGATTTCAGGAAAGAAGCGTAGCGGTACATAGCCCAGGCTTGTCAATTGAATGGCCAGATAAAACACGACGACAAAGAGAAGAACTGTCGCGTATCGTGCACGGATCGCCAGTTCGAGGACAGGCTTGTACAGATTGTTGGCAAACCAGATCAGGCTGTCGGCAATACGTCGTTGCAGCAGCGTGATTTTACCCATGATCCCGTCATAGCGTTGGGGTTTCATATGGGCGAGGTGGGCAGGGAGGATGAGCAGGGACTCGATCAGTGAAAACAGCAGTGCTGCAATCACAACGAAGCTGATCTGTTCGGTAAAGCTTCGCGTCGGTCCGGAAATGAGCGCCCATGGCATAAAGGCTATAATGGTTGTTAGCACACCGAAAATGACCGGCTTCATGACCGAATGTGTTCCCACTCGAGCGGCGGTCAGACCTGTATGCCGGCCAGACTCAACTTCCTTGTGGATGCTCTCGCCAACAACGATAGCATCATCAACGATCACACCAATAACAAGGAGGACAGCGAACAGGGACATGAAGTTGAACGAGACCCCGAAGAAGGGCAGCAAGAAAATGCCCCCGGCGAAGGCTGTGATGATGCCTATCGTCACCCAGAACGCCACAATTGGCCGGAGGAAGAGAATGAGAATGATAAGAACCAGACTGGCGCCCATCATTGCAGAACTCATAATTGTATTCATGCGGTCATCAAACGCGACCGAATTGTCGAACAGGACATCAATGCTGATGCCGGCCGGAAAAGTGCCTTTGCTCTCTTCTATATATTCTCGAAAACCTGCTGAATAAGTGACGATGTCCATTTCATCAGGCGGGTTGACCATAACAAAGGCTGTGGGTTCGCCATCATAAGTCGCATCAAGGTCGCCATCGACAAATCCGTCAATGACTGTGGCAACGTCCGAGACGCGGATAATGCCGCCATCTACGCTTTGCGAAATGACGATCCTCTCGAAATCGCTTGCGGTGTCGGCCTGTTGACGGGTCTGAATGCCGACCGTGCCGATATCCGTGCGCACTTGCCCACCCGAGGAATTTACCGATGACTGCCGGATCGCCGTCGCGATATCGGCAAAGGTCAATCCATAGCGACGCAGGCTTTCCTCTGTGACTTCAATGGAGACTTCTTCGGCGAGAATAGCGTCAACCATGGCCAATTGGCCGCCCGGTAGTGCAGCAATGTCATCGCGAATCTTTTCCGTGACACGCTTGAGGGTTCTGGCATCCACATCCCCATGAACCGTCATGGCAAAGAAGGGTTGGCGCGCTTCCCAGCGTTGGATCTGGGGTTGAAAGGCAGCTGTCGGGAAATTGTTGATTTGGGCGACGCGGCGTTCAACCTCGTCGATCAACTCGTTCATATCAATGTCGGTCTCGCCCCGAATGTTGACGCTACCCGATCCTTCGCTCGCCGTACTGGTCATGCGTGTGATGCCGTCAATATCGGCAACCGCTTCTTCGACCCGGCTAACAAGTTGATCTTCTACATCTTCAGGCGACGCGCCCGGCCAGGATACCGACACCGAGGCACCGTTAATTTCGGCGGTCGGGAAAAGTTCCCGCTCCATACTGTTAAAGCTAATTGTGCCGCCAATGAACGCGACGACCATGAGCAAGTTTGCGGCGACTGTATTTGCGGCAAACCATGAAACAATACCTCTCATTATCGACCTCCGCGTCCGCCGCCTCGGCCGCCCCTACCGAGTCCGCGGCGACGACGGCGACGACCTTCATCGCCCGCGGTGTCAGCTGCGACGGTCGGCGCCTCTTCCTTATCGTCTTCTAAAATGGTGCCGTCGGCCAAACGTTCGCGGACACGCAAGCGCATGCCGTCCGAAGCGGCAGGTATAGGTGAGACGATGGCCAGTGACCCAACCGGAATATCATCACTGATATACGCTCCGCTTTCATCACTATGAAGCACGTTGACTTTTCGAATGCTCAGCATGTCTTTTTCCGGGCTTGACAGATACAGATCATTGTTGCCGCGCAGGGCCGCACGAGGGGCCCAGATCACATTCTCCAGCATTTCGCCAGAAATCGCGGCGGTGACGAACAGCCCGGGCGCCATTGGTGCGCCATCGGCTGCGCCGGCGCCATAGGGGTCTTCGACTTCCCCAAACACATTGATCAGTCTTGATTGGGCATTGAGAGCGGCAGACGTACGGGTGATACGCCCTGTCCAGGTGCGCAGTTGGCCACCGACTGTTGCGGTGAATTCGACAATCGGGCCAGGAGCGTCGCGGGTTTCGGTAAAGGCAAGCGGTAGCCCTAGCTGCCCCATTTGCGCATCTGTGAGCGGCAGCGAAATCTCGACACTCTCTGTCGAAAAGATACGTCCAAAGGACTGGCCCGGGGTCACAAATTGGCCAATGTCTACTGACTTTTCGCGGACGCGGCCGTTAAACGGCGAGCGGATTGCCGTTCGCTCAAGGGCGAGATTGGCTTCGCTCAGTTGGGCGTAGGCTGAATCCAGTGCCGCTTGTGCCTCTGCCAATTGCGGTTCGCGACGTGCCAGTGGACTGGAGTCCGATATACCAAGCTCGCGAATATCGCGGATGGCCAAGTCGGCCTCGGCTTGCTCGCGGGCCAAATTCTGCTGGGCAGAGGCGACGCCGGACTTGGCGCGGACAACGGCGAGCTCGTAATCAGCTTCGTCAATCCTTGCGATGACTTGGCCTTTCGGGATGTATCCTCCATCAACGAAGCTATCGGATACAAAGGAAATGCGACCGCCAACTTGCGGGGTCACATTGATTTCGCTGCGCGGTCTTACTTCCCCTTGGGCACTAATTTGGAGTTCGAAATCACGGCGCTCTACGGCCTGCGCGAAAACGGCAAGCGCCTGGGGCAATTCGTTCGATGTCTCTGTTTCGGGCCTATTCTGCTCGAGCCCTTTGCCCGCCAGGAAGGCAAAGGCGAGAATTATCAGAATTGGCGACGCAATGACGAGGATGCGAAGAAAAATGGAAAGGGTGCGGTTCATGATGTTGCCCCGGATGTGGAAGCTGAGGATTGTGAAGGAGACGGATCTGATGCCCCGCCAAGTGCCATATGATAATTCACCCGATTGATTGCACGGGCAGCAGTCGCTTGAACCACGCTGGCTTCTGAGGTCAAGCGTGTTGTTTGCGATTGCAGAAGATTGAAGATGGAAACAAGCCCATTCTGATATTGTCGCGTTGCGAGTTCTTCAGCGAGTCTGGCCTCTTCCAGAGCACGAATTTGTGCCTCCAATTGGCGGTTCAGGAAGCCGTCCGCTGCCAATGCATCTTCAACTTCGCGCCACGCGGTCAGCACCGTATCGGTGTACGTTGCCGCAAATGCTTCTGCATTGGCGTAAGATCCACGCTTGTTCGCCCGCAATGATCCACCCGCCCAAATGGTTTGGGTGAGCGCGCTAATGATATTCGCGCTGATACGTTGGGGGTCAAAAATATCGGCAAATTCGATACTGGATGAGTTTGATATGGTCGATGTCAGGCGGAACGCCGGCAAGAGTGCGAGCCGCGCTTCTTCAGCGCGCAGTCCAGCGCCTTCAAGGCGGGCTTCGGCGGCGGCAATGTCGGGACGACGTGCCAACAGCAGCGTGGGATTGCCAAGCGTTGTGATCTCTTCAAGCATCGGCAAGTCGCCAGTTGCTTCGATTTCAGCAGCCGGATATCGCCCCAGAAGAGCTTCCAACTGTCTCGCCGCATTTGCGGTTGTCTGTTCTTGTCCAGCAATTAATGCTTCGGAGGTTTCCAATTGCGTGCGGGCAGTGCGGACATCCAGTGCCGTCGACAGTCCTCTTGCAAAGCGTCGGTCCGTGAGCTCAACAATACGGCGGCGAGCTTCATTGGTCCGTCTTGCAACTTGCTCTTGTTGCAAGGACGAGTTGAGATTTATCCAAGCGATCGCTGTCTGACCGGCAAGAGCGAGCTGAGCGGCGGCAAAGTCTGCTTCGGAGGCCTGATGGTCCGCTTTTGCTGCGCGATTTGAGGCTCTGACTCGCCCCCAGAGATCAAGCTCCCAGGCGAATTGCACTTGTTGCCGGTAGCTTGGCTGATCAAAGCGGCCATCGACAACCACACCGCCTCCAAGCGCTTGGGAGGAGAATGTGTTGCTGTAGCCATTGGTAAAAGAGTAATCGACCGATGGGAGCGACCGTCCAAACACCGAGCGCGCTGTTTCCCGGGCGACGCGGACGCGAGCTTCGGCAGCTTGCAGGCTTGGATTGCCTGCCATAGCTTCGTTGACCAGCGCGACCATTGTCGTGTCATCGAACTGGGCTAACCAGTCGCCTTGGGGCAATTCTCCGGCGACACCGGCTTGTGCCCATTCAGTTGGGATTTCAGGCAAGTTGGGGGTCGCATCAACCGGTGGGCCCGTCACCACACCTTGAACACTTGTGCAGCCTGATAGAAAGAGTGCAGCCAAAAAGGCCGATTGTTTTGTATTCAAGGGATACCCCATCATTTTCATCTAGAGTGCATAACATGCGCTTGATATGAATATCAATTAATAATTATCGAAAATCAGTAATTAAAATTATCTTTTAAGAGCATCTTATACAGATAAAAGATAATAGGATATTGAGCTACAATTAGCTTATGAAATTGCCTTAATCTAAGTGAGCTGGCTTATGGATGAAAAACAGGCGACTTCAGTACGCCTCAATCGGCGCGACGTTCGGGTTTTGCTTGGTGGACCATTGGCAATCCTCATCGGGCTCTGGCTCTTTGGAAGGCTGGATGCCGGGGCTGGCATTATTTCCGGAAGCCTGGTCGTAGGGATTGGCTATTTGTATAACCGTCGGCTTAGCGAGGCTGTCCCTGAAGCGGACAGTCATCCCGTGGCAGCGGGCGAGGGGTCTGATGAGCTATCTGCCGCCAATGCCCAGAAAGCACTGGTAGAAGCGCTCTCAGAACCGGCGTTGATTATTGTCGGTCAACAGGTTCAGGCCTTTAATGTTGCCGCTGGCCAGCTGTTTAATCTCGCTGGCACCACGCCATCCGTCGCGAAATTACGACACCCGACACTTCTTGCCGGACTGGCTCAAATACAGGCGGCTGGCGGCACGTTCGAGTGTGAAATTGTGCCAGCCCGTTTCCCTGGTCAGCACTGGCAGGCCCGCATGACCGCGCTTGAAAGTGGATTGCCAGAGCCCGAAGTGTTGCTTGTACTCGCCGATCAAGCCCCTGTGCGCCAAGCCGAGCGCGCGCGCGCAGACTTTCTCGCCAATGCCAGCCATGAGCTACGGACACCGCTGACCGCAATTTCCGGATTTGTCGAGACGATGCAGGGGGCGGCAAAGGACGATAAGGATGCATGGCCGCGCTTTATCGACATTATTGCGGAGCAGGCCAGCCATATGCGCGGTCTGATTGCTGACCTTTTATCGCTTTCGCGGATTGAACTTGGCGAGCACGAGGTGCTTGATACAAGCATAGACTTCATGCAGATTTTGAATGAAAGCGTGGAAGCTATGGGTCATGTTGCCAAAGCCCAGGATCTGTCCCTCGATCTCACATTTGAACCATCGCAACCGGATACGGATCTGGACCTGAATTTGATCGGGGCCGAAAGCGAGGTGAAGCAAGTTGTCCAGAATTTGGTTGGCAATGCCATGAAGTACTCCGAACCGGGCGATACTGTCGTGCTCAGGGCGGGGCGCTGCCGAGTTGAAGACGCCCCGAAGCTGGCACGTGCATGGCAAGGCGCAAGTGGGGTCACCCTTTTGTCGCCGCCGGCCGTCACGGACGCCGCCGAGATGATTTGGCTCAGTGTACGTGATACGGGCGAAGGGATCGAGCCTGAATACCTGCCGCGTCTGGGAGAGCGTTTCTTCCGTGTGGATGCCAGCCGCGGGGGCGCAGTTGAGGGGACCGGATTAGGGCTGGCAATCGTCAAGCACATCATGGCCCATCATCAGGGCGGTTTCGCGGTTGAGAGCGTTCCGGGCGAAGGGGCGCTCTTTACCGTGTGGTTTAAGGCAGCTTGAAAAGGAAAGCCCGGTGAAATGGCTCTATGACTGTCATAATATGTTCATTTAACCACGATAGTCCGAGACAGAGGAACAAGTATGCTAAGATATTGGCGAGGGCATATTTGCCGATAAGCTTGTTAGGAGATTTGAGATGAATGACCATATCGTCACCGCCTTTACAGATGAGCTCGAAAGCTTGTCCGCAGATCTTTTGCGTATGGGTGGTTTGGTTGAAGCGATGATTATGGACGCTTGCAATGCGACTGTCGCCGCCGACAGCGCCCGTGCCATGGCAATTGTCGATAGCGACAAAGAGGTCGACTTGCTTGAAGCGGATATAGAACGCCGCATTACCGAAATTTTGGCGCGGCGCCAGCCTATGGCCAGAGATTTGCGCGAAGTGCTTGCCGCACTCAAGATTTCCAATGAGCTTGAGCGCATCGGTGATCTGTCGAAGAGTATTGCCAAGCGTGCAGGTGAGATGGAAGAGGTTCGCACCCGCAGTGTGCTCAAAGGTCTGACCCGCATGGGGCGAATGGTGGCGTCGCAACTCGCTAATGTTCTTGATGCCTATGGCAATCGCGACGGGGACCTTGCTTTGCAGGTGTGGGAGAGTGATGAGGATGTCGATCACTACTACAATAGCTACTTCCGTGAAGTTCTGTCCTATATGATCGAAGATCCGCGTACGATCAGTGCGGGAGCGCATATTCTGTTTATGGCGAAAAATCTTGAGCGTGTCGGTGATCACTCGACCAATATTGCCGAATTGATCTATTTCTGTGTTACCGGTGAATATCTCAATGAACGCGAACGGCCGAAACTCGAGCAAGTTAGCGCCGAAACACATCGAGGGTCGAGCACAGCGTGATACCATTTGTCATTATCGCAGAAGACGAGCCGTCGCTAAGTGAATTGCTGAAGTACAATCTCGAGCGCGAAGGCTATGAAACGGCCATTGCCAACGACGGCGATGAAGCTTTGTTATTGATCGAAGAGCGGGTGCCTGATCTGCTCTTGCTCGACTGGATGTTGCCGAAAGTGTCGGGCATTGAAGTGTGCCGGCGGATGCGCACAAAAACCGCGACGAAAAACCTGCCAATTATCATGCTCACCGCCAAATCAGAAGAAGCAGACCGTGTGCGGGGGCTAGACACTGGCGCTGACGATTACATCACCAAGCCATTCTCGACCACCGAATTGATGGCGCGCATACGTGCCGTCATGCGGCGTATCCGGCCCGGACTGGCGGAAGATGTTTTAAGTGTTGGCGACATCACCATGGACCGCGTTGGGCACAGCGTGAAACGTGGAAACGAAGAGCTGCATCTGGGCCCCACTGAATACAGGTTACTTGACCATTTTTTACAACACCCCGGACGGGTTTTCTCCCGTGAGCAATTGCTTGATGCTGTCTGGGGATCGGAAGTCTATGTCGAGTTGCGGACCGTCGATGTCCATGTTGGCCGGTTACGGAAAATTCTTAAAAGCGTTGGCGAAGATCCGATCCGGACGGTGCGGTCCGCAGGCTACGCCCTTAAAGCATAAATTAGCCGCCAATCGAAAACCCGACCGGTCCGGTCAGGACAAGTCGGGCTTTGACTGGCCACCCGCAAGGGCGTGTTGGGAAACTTACTTGCTTTTCTTTTCGGCTGCTTTTTCCGGCATCGGCGCGACGGCCCCGGTCAGGCCTGACAGCGTGGTGCCGTCAATGCCAAGTTCAGCCATCAATGAGTCCAGCAATGGTGCTTGTGAGCGATACCGCAGGGCGGCGTTGACCGCTTGATCTGCAACATTGCCATTGGCGGGTGCATCCGCACTGCCCATCGCGCCGCCGCCAGCTCCCAGGCCATCAACTTGCAGGATTTTGATCCCGTCAATTTGCTCCATTGGCTTGACCGACTGCTCGATAATTTTCGGCAGCGTTTCGATCAGCACCTGTTTGATTTGCATGGCAATCTGCTCAGCCGACAGGGCGTTCGCCGCTTCATTGATCTTCAGCTTGCCTTCTGCTTCCGCGTCATAAATAGCGCGCACAGCTTCGGCGCGGGCTTTCTCGGCGTCGGCATTACCTTCCGCAATGATCCGGACTTTGGCAGAGGCGGCGTCGGCTTCAATCCGGACCGCTTCGGCGCGGTCGGACGCGGCCACTTTTTCTGTTTCAGCAGCGACTTGAACGGCAATTGCAGACTGCTCGGCTGCTTTGCGGGCTTCGATCAACTCGATTGCTTTTTCACGTTCGGCGATTTCTGTTTGGCGCATCGTGGCAACCTGTTCGGCCGCGCGGGCGGCCATAGCGCGCGCCTCATCTGCGCGGGCATCGGCTTCGGACTTCGCACGGGACTTTTCAGCAATCGCAATATCGCGTTCCTGTTCGGCCAGTTCGACTTGCTTCGCTTTTTCGATATCGCGCTCTGCAATTGACTGATTAGACGCAATCGCAGCTTCCTGAACCTGTCGATCGGATAGGATTTTTGCTTCCTGGGCTTCGCGGTCACGCTCGGCTTGCTGGGCAGCGATTTGCGCACTTTGCTCGGCCAGACGGATCTGGACTTCGCGTTCTTGCTCCAACCGCGCATATTCCTTATCGCGAGAGATTTGCAGCTGCTGCTGTTCGGCCTCGAGATTTTTGCGCTGGATCTGAACCTCGGTTTCCTGCTCGATATCGTTACGCGTTTTGCGGCGCGCTTCGATTTCTTCGGTCAGCTTGGTCAGGCCTTGTGCATCAAAGGCGTTATCTGGGTTGAAGAATTCCTTGGAGGTCTGGTCGAGTCCCGTAAGGGATACGGATTCCAGCTCCAGTCCGTTCTTGAGAATATCTTCGGACACTGCAGCTTGCACTTTCTGGACGAAGTCTACGCGTTGCTCATGCAGGTTTTCCATTGTCATTTCGGCGGCAACGGCGCGCAAGGCATCGACGAATTTACCTTCGACCAGTTCCTTCAAGTGCTGAGGCGTCATGGTGCGCCGGCCCAGGGTCTGGGCTGCATTTGCAATCGATTCAGAGGTGGGCTGAACACGGACATAGAATTCGGCCTGAACATCAACGCGCATGCGATCATGGGTGATCAGCGCCTGATCGGCATGGCGCCGGACTTCAAGCCTCAGAGTGTTCATGTTCACAGGAATAACTTCGTGAAGCACAGGCAGGACAATGGCGCCGCCATTCATGATGACTTTCTGGCCGCCAAAACCGGTACGTACGAAAGATACTTCTTTGGAGGACCGCTTATAAAGCCGTGCGAAGATCAGCATCACGGTGCCAAACGCGACCAGTACCAGTAGCGCAATTGTGCCAAAGAAAATCAGTTGTTCTTCCATTTGTATCATCCATCCTTGCAATAGTGTTGTTTTATTTGGTTTTTTTTAGGTATTCTTGGAAAGAGCAGGTGAGGTGTTAACTATTCCTGCAAAGTGTGCGCCCTTTTTGCTCACAAGCAGAACCTCGTCGCCTTGCTTGAAAGTGGTTGTATCGTCGTCTGGCTCCACCAGAACGTAGTGTACAGTACCCGCAAAATCCTTAAATTTCGCCTCGGCAGGGTGACCGAATTTTGCTTCTCCTCTTATGATTTCAACAACTTTTCCGATAAATGTGTCGCGGGAGATGGCGTCGGTTTCTTCCTGGGGCATGATCCGGGCAATTGCGTGCCCGATTTTCCCTGTGAGCGGCAGCGCGATGAAAAAAGCGGCGATGCCTGCGATCAATCCATGGACATAGATGCCGGTGACAGCGTGAAACAGACTTTGCCCCACGAACCCCGTCAGCCCGTAGGCTGTCAGAAAAGCGACGATGAGCACGAGCAGGGGCACTTTACCGATGGCGAGCCATGACAAGACTGTGGCCATCGCACCGCCTTCAATGCCATCTGGGGCATCAGGACCTTCGAAGTCGGCTTCAACGTCCGGCAAAACACTGTCGAGCATATCTGATAGACCCATGCCCGCGAGCATGCCGATAAGCTCCAGGGCTGCGATGAACAGCATCAGGCCAAGCGCGAATGTAAAAGGCATCATTGCCGGTTCTAGGAAGATCATATCTCTCTCGTACTTTTGTATCTATTGATCTGGCGTCTGTGGTTTTGGCGGTCTTGCCGAGTTATTCATTGGCTTGACGGGCGGCTTTCAACTTTGCCAGCAGGCCTTCGAGCGCAACAATGGAGTGATCCAACCCGTCGAGTTCTGTGCGTATTTCTGATAGCTGGCGATCCAGGTCCAATTGTTTTGAAAGAACAAGGCGGGCGAGGTCGTCGTCACCTTCGTCGACAGCCTGCTCGGCCTCACGGCGAGAGGTATCGACGGAGGCTTCAAGCGTTGGAATTTGGGTGCGAAGTGTGTGGCGACGGGCGATTTTTGCGCCCAATTGGTCTTGGGCGTAATGTTCGGACCCTGCCAGTTCGCTTCCCGTTTGATCGGGAAGCAGCTCTGCCAGTTCCAGAAGATCATAGACATTGGCTTTCACCATGTCTGCCAGTCGATCTTTAAATGAACCTAACATAACCCCTCTCATATATCGAATATCGGCATGAATGGTTTGCAATTCAAGGGCGATGATCGAATAATAGCGTCTAGGGGTGAAGAAATTGTCTTCGAATTCCAGAAAAGAACTAAAAAACCGGCTCGCCCGTGAGGACAAGCCGGTTTGTCTGATTGCGCGCGGCTTTAGCCTTGCTCCCAGCTTTTACTAGCCAGCGATGCGCTGGACGTAGGTTGGCTTTTTGCGTTCACGTTTGCGCGCTGGCTGGAATGCGATTTGCGCATGGTCTTTGCAGTATGGGCCGCACTCTGCCTTGCGGCCACAAAAGGCAAATGCCGGATCTGCAGGGTCCCCAATAGGCCATTTGCACATCGAGTCCCGCAGCGTCAGAATGGTCGCGGCTTCGCCGTCATTGAGCGGCATTGGCGGGAGTGCAGCCATCGCCGCCTTTTCGACAGCGCGAACCGTGTCGCCCGCTGGCCGTCCAGCTGCAGCGGGACGCCGCACAGGGGCCGGAGTTGGCTTGTGAACTGTACCATCCGCTGCGATTTGAGGCTTTGGTCTCGCCAATGGCGGCGGGCGTTTCACAGGACGCGACGGTGTCGCCCGCCCCGACAATCCCAGCCGGTGTACTTTGCCAATCACCGCATTGCGCGTGACCCCGCCCAATTGCTTGGCGATCTGGCTTGCGCTATGGCCTTCGGCCCATAGTTTTTTGAGAACGTCGACGCGATCTTCGGTCCATGCCATTTTTAAACTCCCTTACGGTTTTCCGTAGCCCCATATGTAGTGTTAGTGGCTCGCCACTACAGGCCGTTAACTCTATATATTGTTGCGCACTGGGAGTAGGAACACAATATGCGGTTTGGGTTGTCCACAGGAGAATCAACATGTTGTGGTATGAAAAAGAAAAAACCAAGTCTCGTCAAAGGCCGAGAACCGGACTAGACCCGCAGCTATGACAGAGCCAATCAATCCGACCGAGCCAACCACCGCCGCCGAACGGGCGCAGCGCAGTGCAGCGACGGCCCCGCCAGCCGTTCGCACCTATGGACGTTTCAATGCGCTTGGCCTGTGGACCCTATATAAAAGAGAGGTGGGCCGATTCCTCACCGTATGGAAGCAGACTCTTGTCGCCCCGATCGTGCAGACGCTTTTGTTCATCACCGTCTTCCAGCTCGCCTTTGGCAATCGCGGTAATCTGTCAGGTGATTTTGAAGGACTGGCCTATGGCGACTTTCTCGCGCCGGGCCTGCTGATCATGGCGATCCTGCAAAACGCCTTCGCCAATTCCTCGTCCTCTCTCGTGATCTCCAAGGTTCAGGGCAGCTATGTCGATTTTCTCATGCCGCCGCTCTCGCCGCTGGAATTGACCATGGGTTTTATCGCCGGTGCCGCGACACGCGGATTGATGGTCGCTGTGATTGCCGGCGTGGTCATACACCTCTCGCCGCTCGCCGACCTGCCGCTCAAGCACCCGCTCGCCGTCTTATGGTTCGGCCTGTGCGCGGCCATTACCCTTGGCGCGCTGGGCGCAATGGGCGGCATCTGGGCTGACAAGTTCGACAATCTCGCAACCATCTCGAATTTCGTGATTGTGCCGCTGACTTTTCTGTCAGGCACATTCTACGATATCAATGTGCTCGCCGAGCCGTTTCTGACCCTGTCGCTGTTTGACCCGTTTTTCTACATTATTGACGGCTTCCGCTTCGGCTTTCTCGGCGCGGCCAATTCCAATCTGGCCATTGGTGCAGCGGTGACCGGCGCGCTGGCATTTCTCTGCAGCGCGGGTGTGTGGTGGATGTTCCGGTCTGGCTATAAGCTCAAAGCGTGACGGCGCGGTTTTTCAGAGGCGAGATCGGCTGGGACGAGTATCAAAACCGCTTGCCTGTGGTGCCGCCGACGGGCTTTGACCCGCCCGAAGCTGACCCGAATATTGCTCCGCGGACGCTGGTGCCGGTCATTCGTCATACGCCCGAAGGCGATGGCCCCGACCGCGAGGCCTTGCAATTGGGACCGACCATGTGGGGGCTGATCCCTGACTGGTTCCGTGGCCGTTTCGAGGAATGGCGCAGCCCTGCGATCAACGCCCACACGGATGATGTCGCTTTCTCCAACGTGTTCAAGGGCGCTTACCGGCATCGGCGCTGCCTTATTCCGGCGCACGGGTTTTATGTGTGGGAGGGCCAAGCCGGACGCAAGACGCGCTATGCGGTGGCGCGGCGCGACGGGGACTGGCTATGCTTTGGCGCTGTGTGGGAGCGGGCGCTGATTGACGGCTCGGTCTATGACGGGCTGGCGATGCTGATCACCCGGCCCAATGATATGGTGGCGGGGCTGTCTGGCCATATGCCGCTGATTATTGCGCCTGACGATTACGAGACATGGCTGGGCGAGCGGCCACGCGACTATGCCCGATTGCTCAAGCCGTCTCCGGCGGCGGATTTAACCGCATGGCCTAGCCATGATGGCTATCCGGTCTGGCCGTAAATCCGGCCCCTGAGCGGACAGTCCATAAAGACACGCCGTAAAACACTCCGCTTGCGGCGGGAAAACTCCAGACAAGACTCCATAGCGCGCCATCAGCCCGCGAAGCGGCGCTCCATCGCGCAAGCGGGGAGCAAACAAAAAACAAATCAAACTTTCTATCCGACCCTGCTGCGCGCTTGGCTAATCTCTGCTTCATGAGATGGTCACCGGCAAAAACCGATCCGAAGATTCTGGACGCGCTGATCTGGGCGGAGGTCGCGCGGGCCTATAGGGCGGGCACGCCTGCCTCGGCGCTTTGCCGCAAATTCGGGTTTGGATCATCCACCTTTCATGCCCGCGCCAAGGCAGGCGGCTGGCAACGCAAACAGGCCGCGGAAGAGCCGGTCGCGGCGGCACCGGCGGACGCGGATGTGCTTGGCGGGCTGGCGCTGAGCGAAGACTCGCTCGAACAGGATGCCGCGCAACTGGCACGCAAGGCGCTCGCGCTTGTCGCCGCAGGCGATGGCAAGGGCGCGGACGCAGCGCTTAAAGCGGCCGACCGTCTGGTGCGGATCAGGCGGCGGCTTGGCAGTGAGGCGGACCCGTCAGAAGAGACGGGACCGGCGCAAAAGCTCGCGCAGATCATGGCGATGAGCGAGGGGGAATTAGAGGCGGAGATTTTGCGGCTGGCGGGGATGTGAGGTTTTGGATGGGAGCGGGGGCGTCTGCTTTTGGTCATTTTCTGACAAGGCTCGAACGTCTTACTTGGGGCGATTTTAGGA
>CAZXXY010000018.1:0-29218 GCA_964644755.1 uncultured Hyphomonas sp.
GATCCAGCTCACCAATGTTGATGACTTCTTTTTCTAAGGCTGCCATGCGCACTCACTTCAACCTTCAGCGAAACCATAGCGAGCACAAGTAAGTTCAAATCGGCAGGAAATACCGCCCTACTTCAGTGGCGTCGGCCTGCGGCCTTATAGGGCTTTCTGGATCGCCTTCGACTGGCGTCTTCTTGGGCGTCAGGGACCTAATTTCCAGACTTGCGTCTTTCGAACGGTACAAATTGCGCGCCGCCATATGTTTGCTCTGTTGGCAGAATTTCCATCTGGCTGATATTGACGCGCCAAGGCGCGCTCACACAATATACGATCGCGTCGGCGATGTCAGATGCTTTGAGTTCTTCGGACTTGGTATCGGTTACTTTCTGCAACTGTTCTGCATCATCAATCGCAACATTGTAAAATTCACTGATGACCCGCCCCGGATTAATCTCGGTAACGCGAACCCCGCTGCCCTGCAATTCCTGACGCAGATCACGGCTGACTTTGTGAATGGCCCCCTTGGTGGCTCCATAAAGGGCTGCCGGTGCCGGATATAGTGCGAGGACCGAACTCATATTCACAATATGACCCCGCCCACGTTCAATCATCCCCGGTACAAACGCAGCAATCATGTGCAAGGCCGACGTGACATTGGTGTCCACTGTCATTTCAATATCTTCAATATCGGCCTTCCAAATCGCGCCTAGCGAGCGGCCAAGGCCGGCATTGTTTACCAGAATGTCAATTTCGATTTCCTCTGCAATGCGCTTGACCCCGGCACGGTTGCGGACATCAAGCTCATGGGGAATGCATCCGGTCTCTTCCTGCAAGGCTTTCAGACGGTCCAGCCGGCGCGCTGCGGCATGTACCGTAACGCCCTGTGCACACAGTGCGCGTACGGTCGCCTCGCCAATCCCGCTGGAAGCTCCGGTTACAAGCGCTGTGGTGTTCTGATCAATACTCAATTTCTCATCTCCAATTCTCGACTGTGATTTAGCCATAGTGTTTGTGCTTGGACATTTTACCGATGCCCGGGTTCAGCGCATTGGTCGGATCCAATGACTGATAGAAGTCCCGCAAATCGGGTTCCGCATGATACAAATGTCCGACATTGTGCTCGGCCGGATACTTCGCTCCTCTTTGCTCAAGCCTTTCAGTCAGCTGCGCTTTCAGTTTTTCGATATCGACGCCCTTTTTCACGACGAAATCATGGTGAAACACATGACAGAAAAAGTGACTCAAAATGAATGGTCCGGCGAGTTGATCGTGGAGTTCCGGGGGCAAAGGTTCATGCCAATCGTCATCATTACGCCGCAGCGCAATATCGAAGGGCATCAGGCCTCCAACTTCTTTCTTGTGAACAATGGCATACCGAACCGATGCGCCGCCAGCCACAAAACGATGCAAGAGCGCACTCTTGCCCTCTTTCTCGGTGCAACGGAAAAAGTCGCCCGCCGCATCTTCCGCGAACACCTCACCTAGAAGATCATTAAGCGGATCAATAGATTTGTCATTTGCCTTGATCATCAATTGATGCTCGAACTGATTGGCGAACGATCGGATGCGTTTGGGCAAATGGTCGGGCCAGAATTTCGCAGCAATTTGCAAAAAACGGTCAACGAACTTGTCGGGCAAGAACGGCACTTGCCCCAAATAACCATCCACAGCCGCCTTAAACGCGAACAATTTGGGCAGAAAGGCTGTGCCAAGAAGTTTGATAAACAAATAGGTATCTTTGCAATACTTGTCAGCCGCATCAAAATAGCTTTTGTGCATATATTCGCCAAGCTCAGGAAGCTGATCAAATTCCGACAATATCCGTTTCCTCAGCTCGGTTAGCCGCGTCGGGTCATTCGTACCGATATAGAACACTTGCTCGCGCTCCGGAGCAGCAAACGTGTCCAGCCTGACGGCGAATACGGCGAGCTTGCCTGCGCAACCACTGGCTTCATAAAGACGCCGCTTATCCGCATTGAACCGCGCGGGCGACGCCGCGCTGATGTCACGGACCCGGTCTTCATATTCAGTGTCGGACGCGAGCCTATTGGATGGCCCGGGATTCATGTCAAAGTTTCCGCGCTCCAAATTCTCGAGGATCTCCTCTGGATCCCGGCCGAGCTCGATATCCAGATGGTTGACGAGCGACAGCTCACCTTTTTCATTCACTTGCGCAAATAGCGACAGCTCAGAATAGGCTGGGCCGCGATTGACCAGTGAACCGCCAGAGTTATTGCAAACCCCACCCACAATCGACGCCCCGATGCACGAAGACCCAATGATTGAATGCGGTGAACGGTCAATTTTAGCCAATGCGTCTTCGAGTTTGTACAGGGTCGACCCGGCAAACCCAAGCACTTGATGCCCTTGATTGAGCAGGACAATCTTATCAATCCTGAGCGTGCTGATGATTACAATATCGCGGTCATAATCGTCACCGTCAGGGGTCGATCCGCCATTAAGGCCTGTATTGGCAGCCTGAACAATCACGATCTTATCATGCTCAATACAAATCTTGAGCACGCGCCAGAATTCTACCAGTGTTTTTGGAATTACAGCGGCAAGGGCCTTCCCGGCCCCCATCCTGTATCCCGTTTGGTAGGATTTCAGCTTCCTTTCAGATGTCAGCACATTACGCCGGCCGACCGCCGTTTCTAGTAAGTCAACAAAGGTCACGGTTTCTGGATGTTCCATTGCGCATTCTGTTTTGCTTGTCCGCCTTTCAAGATCCAAGACGTGCACCGATTGTAAGCCCCGTCACAAAATAGATGTAAGCGAAAAATCTCTACCACACCCTTGTGATTATGGTTTGATGGTACTTGCAAACGTTTGCGCTATCAAGTAGTTTTCGAGTTGGGGGCGGAAATCGCTCACGAAGTCCACGGAGAAGCGCGCACTGTGCAATGCTTAGACCTGCAATCTAGAGGAACGACCCGAATATGAGCAAAGAAGATCAGGTAAAAACATTCGACATCATCTTCGAGGGTGTCGCTAAATCGAGTGGAAAGATGCGCTGTGATCTTGATGTCACCTTCGTGACCACCGGCGAAACGTTTGAGCTGGCAACGGATGAGGGATCAATCCATGGCGGCGCAAATACAGCCCCTCCTCCGCTAGCGCTTTTTACCGGCGCATTGGCCGGGTGCCTGATGACGCAAATGCGGGCCTTTGCAAAACGCCTCCGAGTGCCCTTGGATAATGTCAGGATCAATGCGAAACTGCATTGGCTGGCAGAACAAGTCGGGCGCGAACCCTATGTTGGTGCCCCCGTCGGGTTTCATCTTGATATTGACGTCGATAGCGAAGCCAGCACTGAAGACGTGTTGCGTGTCATCGCAGCGGCGCGCAAAGGCTGCTTTGTGGAAACGACGCTGGAGCGCACAAATGAAATCACCCATCGCCTGAAAGTTGGCGACGACTGGATCGATATTTAGACCAATACCCCTTCCCACTCCCAAGGCTCCCAATGTTCAGCTTACTACGCAGGTTAACAATGATCGCCGCAATTGCGGGACTACTGACGAGTTGCGGCGCTCAGGATTCAAAGACCTATACGCTACGCATCGGATCGGGACATCCTGCAGGGCCAGCGGTCTATGCCACCCAATTGCGGGATTATTTTGTGCCGGAAGTCGAGCGACGCGTCGCAGAAGAAACGAGCTATAAAGTTCAATTCATAGAAGGTTATGGCGGCTCGATCGCCTCCACCGCCGAAACACTTGAAGCTGTCCAAAGCGGCATTTTGGATATTGGCGGCTATTGTGTCTGCTTTGAGCCTTCAAAGCTGTTCTTACACAATTTTATGTATTTCACGCCCTTCGGCCCCCAAGATTCAGTTGGCTCGGTTGCAACGGCCAGACAAGTGTATGACGCCAATCCCTGGCTGGAAGAGCAACTCAATCACGATTACCGGCAACGGTTGCTCGCTTTGAACGGTTGGGACAATTACCATCTTGGCACCGTCTCTCCCTGGACAACAATTGAAGACTTGCGCGGGGTTAAAATCGGCGGTGCCGGGCCGAACCTGCCATGGCTCGAATATGCTGGCGTCGTTCCGGTCCAGTCCTCCCTGCCCGACGGATATCTATCGCTTGAGACAGGTGTCTATGACGGCTGGCTAATGTTTCCGTCCGCCTATTTTAGTTTCAAATTCCACGAACCGGCACCCAATTATACACTGATCGGATTCGGCGCGATGGGCGGTGCTGTCATCGTCACAATGAACAATAAGCGCTTCGACAAACTGCCACCAGACGTTCAACAGATCATCATCGAAGTCGCAAACGAGTACGAAACCAAAGCAGCTCAAGCTCTGGATCAAAGGCAAGTGCGTGGACTTGAAGATCTTCGCAATTCCGGCGCCAATGTCGTTGAACTTGGCGCAGACAGCAGAACAGTCTGGGCGCGTTCCCTAACAGATTTCCCCAATGCGATGGCCCAAGAAGCCAATAGCCGCGGCATGCCGGGAACGAAAGTCATGAATGCCTATATCGATACGGTCAGCCAAAGCGGTCATTCATGGCCCGCCGAGTATGAAATCAAGTAAACCCAAATACAAATAAAGGCGCCCATCTGCGGGCAGGAACACTAGCCGCCACTGCTATCGGGCAGCACCATGACGGCATCAACCCGCATGTCATTCTCCAGCGCACGTTCGGGTTCGAGGCGTTCTTCCATTTCACGCACTGTTGGGCCAAACCGAACAAACCTGTCGAGTGACGCGCGCTTATAGGCATAGATGGGCAAATGCCGGACGATCTCTCCTGTCGAAGGAAGCTCGTCCGCCTTGCGCGAAAACGCCAGCGCCCGGCCAACTTTACTATTGGTGAGAACGTGAACACGGCTCCGCTCAAGCCACTCAACCTGTGTCTTCACAACATCCTCGTTCGGCAGATCACCATCGTCGAGCGGCTGAACAAGCGTCGCAACATCAACATCGCGGTTCGCCAAGGGATACATCAACGCCTTGATCAAATCAGAGGCGATCACCGGTAGAGACGCATACACATTGATGATGATGTCATGATTATAGAAGCGATCAAACTTGTTCACGCTCGCCGCAACCCGCTCTGCGCCGGACTCAGTTTTGTAGTTCGGATGCGGCTGCTCGGACTTTTCAGGATTAACATAGACGTATGCCCCCGCTTTCGCGGCTTTGCCTGTGAGGGCGGCATGATCTTCATCGGCGTCAATAATCACGCAGCCAAGCCCGGTATCAGACGCACGGCGCCAATTCTCCAAGAGCGTATCCTTATCACCCTGTCCATCTTGAGGGGTGCCCACAACAATAAGTGGATTAGTCTCCATGGCTATAACATCCTTTATGACCGACGCAGCACAGCACCGCGTCGGTCAATTTCATTCTACTCGGTTATCAAAGATTCCAGCTAGACGGAATCCGGATATCCCTGCAAGCTGGGGTGATGGAATTCGCCGGTCCGGTAATTACCAACCGCTTCTTCCATATGTTCCATCTTCGTAAAGATCACGGGCCCGTCTTTTGTGACAAGAACATTCTCTTCAAGCCTACAGGTTTGCGGCAAGCCCGGATGCCCCGCAAAAGTCTCGATCGCGAAGTACATATTTTCCTTGATCTCTGCCGGATACTTCAGTGAATAAGCCCGGCTCATCCACATGCCCTCATACAAGGTAATACCGATCGAGTGTGCAAATTGCTGCAAGGTCACAGTGCCGTACTTGTCGTCATCATAGACGGGGAACTTCGACACAACATCGGCAGATGTCAGACCCGGACGCAGATTCTCCATACCTGCATATAGCGAATCATAAGTTTCACGGTACAGGTCGATTTCCTGCTGGGTCATTTTTGCAGCACACTTCATGGTACGGACAAAGTCGATATAATATCCACCTGGTCCAACTGCATTGATATCAACAATCAGCAAGTCGCCCTGTTGGACCAGTTTGTCGGTCGCCCAGCGACGATAAGGGCTCGTATTACCGCCGGACGCGACGATAATATCATAAATGATCTCGCAACCACGATCGAGCATGAACTTGTGCACATGCGCCTCAATCTGGCGCTCGGTAATGCCGGGGCGCAACCATTCATGCTTGATATGCCACATCGCAGCATCACCAATCGAAGCTGACATTTTCAGCAACTCGATTTCATCCCGCGTCTTCACAACACGTGCACGAGACATGGCCGGCCAACCGTTGACAACTTTAAGGCCAGCTTTCTCAAAAGCATGAAGGGCCGGCATATCCATATTATCAATACCGATTTTTTCCTTTTCCACGCCATGCTGCTTGAGAACATCCATAACGGTCGCAACCATTTTGTCCGCCATTTCGCCAACAGCGCCCTCGGCCCATTGCCATGTCATGGCAGGCCCAATCCGGTCTTTCATCCAGGGCAAGTCGAGCCGCGCATTGTGCATATCCGAGCCTGCCGTTTCGAACAGGAATGGCTCGCCGCCGCGCGGAAGAACCACATAGCGGATATTGATATTATATTTCCAGTTCCCCTGATAGGAACCGGTCAAGTACCGAATATTCGCACCGGCAAACACAACAAGGGCACCGAGGTCGTCCGCTTCCATCTCTGCTCTCGCACGCGCCAGTCGTTCCTTGCGGAGTCGATCATGGTCAACACGTTGCTGCCAGTCAGCCCCAGTCGTGCTGTAGAGCCGCCGCGGGTTATTGTGATGTTGTTCCTGAATGAAACTCGTATCGAGTTCGTAGCCTTTGTCTTCCATGGGATCCTTCCAGTGCTGACCAGTTTTGGCGCGGAGTCTTCATTGCGCAAACGATTGCACACCTTTGCATTTGCTCGATCCTAAATCAAGACCATCGGGTCATGAATTTACCAAACTCACCATCCAGCGACTTTCTACCCAAACATAAAATAACTTGGAAGATATCCAGAATGGATGCTGCCAAAGAGACGATGGCGGTCGACTAGGAGTCCTGTTCTTCTTTAGGCGTTCGGCCAAAAAAACGAGCGATATCAACTTTGAGATGCCCGATAATGACCCCAGGCAATTCGATAACCAGATCCCACAAAGCGTCCCAGCCACCTTTCAGTGTCACCGGAATCATAATCCAGGGAGCAGCCGTGATGATCACGACACGTTCCTGATCATTTATCTCCGGGCGGTTCTGCAGGACGGCATCGATTTTCTTGGCAAACGACCAATCGCAGCGGTAAACGACGGTGCCTTCAGGGTCGATGATATAAACCATATTGGGGAACGACCCATACGCCTTGTGCATGTCTCCATCCACGCTGTCGACGAGAACCTCGCGGTTTTCTTTGAACTCGGCTTTCATCTCTTCAGCAAAAGCTGTTTTTCCCTGCAAGTCTGCATGGGCACCGCGTCTCGATCCTGGATGAGCTTCGCGAACGTAAACAACGACAAAGGCTACATCAGGATATTTGGCGGTCAGTTTGTCTATTGGACGGATATTTTTCACATACATCGGACATGTCAAACTACCTGTCTCGACAACCAGCCAGCGCCCGGCATAATCACTGAGCTTGACTTCCCTGCCCTCTAAAGTGTGCAATTTGAAATCAAGCATCTTGTCGCCAGCCTTTGGGCCGGGAAACTTCTCGTAATCGTAATTCGAGATCCGGAAGCGTTGGTAATTATAGTCCATTATATCCCCCGCCTTTACCCTTTTCTCTCCTGATGATTGACTTCTGCGGTAGCATGGAGTCCTATTTTATGCAAACGTTCGCACAATGATTGGATGACAGATAGACACCTTGGTTCAGGTCAGCCAATTAGGCCATTGGCGTCCCCCTAGACGATCAGCGGTAAGATGGAGGAAGTATCAATATGTATAATCAGATGGCGCTACCATTCAGGCTCAGGAAAATCTGCCTTGGGGCAAGTATGGCTGTTTTGATGACCGCTCTGGCAAGTTGTGCGCCAAGTGATACTGAAACACCCGCTGCACAAGTAGAGAATACGAGCGAAAACACAGCAACGTCCACGACATCAGCGGCCCCCGCGTCAGACGAAATTTTCTTCAATAACCCCCGCGCCATCGGAGAGGAGCCTGACGGAAATCTGATTGTTGCCGATTTCAGCTCCGGCCACATCATCCGTATCCATCGGAACACAGGCGACCGCCAACTTCTGTCAGATAATATGAATGCCGACCAGGGTCCTGCCTTTTCACAAGCGGCGGGCGTAGCAATTTTGCCGGATGGGCGCATCTTTATTGCCGATCTGGCTCTCAACCGTGTTTACGAGGTTGACCGCATCACCGGACAACGAACGCCGTTTTCGACCGGAGACCACACGGCTATTCGCCAACCCTTTGGCGCGTCAGCAGGCATGGTCAACGGTAAGCTCATGATTGCCGTTGCCGATACTGGCAGCGACGAAAACGGAGTTGTTGTCGGACCAGTTCTTGTCGATCCGACAAATGGAGATGTCATTCCGATCCCGCGGCCCGCAGGTACAACCGTGGAATACAATGATCCGCGCTCGGTCCAAATTGTCGAAACACCAGATGCACCCAATGGCGAGAGCTACATTCTGATGAGCAATTTTGCGGATGGCACAACAATCACAGTAGACCCGGCGACCGGGCAACGGACAATCCTGTCCCGCAGCAAAGAGCCACAAATTGCCGAAGGACCGGGCTTCATCTCGATCACGGACATCGCACTATCGAAAGATGGCAAAACCCTCATGGTTCTTGACCTCGCGCAGGAAGCGGCCATTGGCGTTGACCTGGAAACAGGAACGCGCACTGCATTAACACAGTCGCATTTCGGTTCGGTTGGCTCTGGATTTGATATGTTGAATCCTCACGGCATCGTGGCTGTTGATGGCGGTTATATGCTAACCGATTTTGGTGCCCCTGGCGTTCTGTTCGTTGATAATGCCGGTGCACGCTCGGAGTTTTCGGTCACACCGGTAAATGGCTTCAATCAAATCCGCGCTTTCGACTTGCTTGCCAATGGTGACTATGCTGCGGCTGACTTCGGCGGCGAACGTGTCTTCATAATTGATGGTGAAACCGGAGAGCGAACGGTTGTGTCCGGTCAGGGGCGCGGCGCCGGTCCAAAGCTCAACGGTCCGGTTTCTGTTGACGAGCTTGATGAAGATACGCTGATTGTGTCGGAATTTTCGAGCCAATCCGTTCTCCTCATAGACAAAGCAAGCGGCGACCGCGAATATCTGACAAGCAGCGCAGAAAACGGTCGCGGCGAAGGCCCCATTCTCGGCACGCGTGGCCTGACACTTGATCCCAACAACCCCGCACGCATGTTGGCAACGGATTTCGCACTTGATGCCGTTATCTCTGTCGACATGGCGACCGGCAATCGATCGATTCACTCTAGCGCGATTTCAGATACGCCGCGTGGCGAAGGCCCCCCGCTGAACAATCCCTTTGGCATCGATATCGACGCGGACGGTACGATCTACGTCTCGGACATGGGCATGCGTGCGGTTGTGGCTATCAATGAAGCGGGCGATCGCAAGATCATCTCATCAAATGATGATATCGGCGAAGGAATCAAGTTCGGATCCCCGTGGGGGCTGCGCCTTATCGACGGAGAGATTTATGTCGGGGACGGACCTGGCGTTATAAAAGTTGACCGGCAGACCGGAGATCGCACGCTTGTTTCTCCGGGAGGGCCAATCTTCACCCTCAGAGATCTGGAAGACGGTGCCTTTGCCATTTCCCATATCGGCGACATAAATGGCATCCAGATCATCAATGCCGAAGGGCAACGCACGACGCTCTCAAACTTCGACAATCCGAAATAGCAGGAAAAGTTCGCGAGCCCCGTCCAGTGCCCTCTCCCCCTATGTGCTTAGAGAGGCGCCGGACGGGGCCCTACCTTCCCCCTCCCCTGATTTGTCATTCCTAATCAGTCGATACGCTTTCTACCCAATACCAAATTGTCGAGCAGTAAATTGGATGACCAGATGAACTCTGCATCCGCCTGTGGATTATCGAACAGGCCTGAAAAGTTCAAATAGGCCGGGCGCTGCAAAGAGCCACCTATATCTTCATTTGTATATAATGAAGCCCGGGGCCATTTGCTGTCATCGAATGTCGGATCAGCCCAGTCTTCGGGTATTGGCCAGCGGACCGCATAGCCTTCCGCCTCAACATTTTCCTTCTCTGGCACAATGCAGGCATCGGAGTTCCTCATACCGTCATCCTGCAAAATACATGAGGGGTCCAGTAGCGGGGAAGAATAGTAGTTCTGCACGCGCCAAGTCTCGTCAGTAACGCCAATTGTATCGCCATCGGCATCCTTGATCACCGCAACGAAGCCGCCATCCCCCGTATGGAATGGCACACCGCGCATCAATTCCGATCCAATGTTCAAATTCTCTTCCCAGTCCACCATTTTCACAGCGAGCGTAAACGGACGCTCTACCCGAACCTGAACAACCGAGGTATTAAAGGGCCAATAAGGGACAGGATCTACACCAATGAGCGAGCCGTTCACAAAAATTTCGGCGTAATTGTCGCCAAAGAAATAGATCGAAATCACTTCACCGTCAGTATCCAACTCAGTGATCGGAACGCCATCCAATGCCAGCGCTTCGGCATTTGGCAGTGTAATTTCATTACATTCATTGAACAGATCGGTTGCCTTGGGGCCGTCGAGATAATTGACCTCAGCCGGTGTCGTCCAAGCCTTGCCATCCGAGTCGAAAACTTCACCGAGCGCAGTGACCCTCCAGCCAGGGACGTCACATTCGAGCAACACCGGATCAATTTTCCTAGCCCTCCCTTGACTGACGGATAACGCGTCAGCCGAATTTGCGGACGATACTGGCGGCTCCTGAGCCACCTCAACCGGACCTCCCTGCCCGCAAGCCGCCAAGAGACAAACCCCAGATAGATAAAGATATTTTATACAATTGTGCCGATTATTCATAAGGAAAAAACCTTGCATTGAATTGCGCTCCCTAGCTCTCTGGCCCGCTCAATTGCAAACAGCGGAGACTATTCGATCGTATTACACACATTTGATCATACGTAAAAAGTGAGTCATAAATGTATGCGAACGTTTGCGCAAATTTAAAAATATATCAAGGCAAACGGCAATTGGGAGAATTGTTATGAATTCGAAGAATTTCAAAATTGGCGTTTCTGCGCTTGCAATTTTGGCGCTGGCTGGCGGAGAGTATTCACTCGCACACGCACAAGAGTCGGAGGATGATCCGGTCGCTAACAACCGACGCGTGCTCAACCCTGTTGTGGTCGAAGCCCGCCGGATCGAAGAAAACGTTCAGGATACGCCTGTATCGATCGGGGTTCTCGATAGAGATTTTCTCTTAAAGCAAAAAGTCGAATCCATCGAAGAAGTTCTAACGCTGTCCCCCGGCGCCACCTTCCTGACATTCTCGAAAGCCCAGCCCGAAAAGTCACTTCGCGGCTTTGTTGCCCCCTCAACGGGTAATGCGTCAGCTGAACAATCCATTGTGACTGTGGTCGATGGCTTCGCATTGACGAAAGACGCTATCAAAAGCCCGCCCGTGTTTGACCTTGAGCGCGTTGAAGTTCTCAGAGGACCACAAGGCACCACATTCGGACGTAACGCTTCGATCGGTCTCATCCACCTCGTGACGGCCAAGCCAACATACGATTTTCAATCCGGGATTAATTTTACGGCAGGGAGTGACGAACTGTTTGAAGTTGACGGTTTCGTAAGCGGACCAATCATCGGCGATACGCTCGCAGGCCGTCTGGCATTCAATTTTGACTCCGAAGACGGCGCGACATCGTCAACATCAACCGGCGAAGGACTCGACGGCGAGAGCAACTTCGCCATTCGCGGTTCACTGCTTTGGGAACCGACCAGCCGATTTACCGCCAATTTGAAAGTAGAATATAGCGAAGACAATGACGAAGGTGCTGTTCGCCGCGGCGTCGACAGTACGGTACCGTTCATTGATGGCCCAAGGGTTTCGGACTTTGCATTTGTTGGCGCATTTGTGAACCATCCAGCCTTTGGAACGACCTTCTTTGATAGTGACGATGTGTTCCAGACCGAGATATCCGATGACCGGGATTTCTTTCTGGATCGACAGATCTGGACAGCAACTGCCGAACTTTCATATCAGTTGACCGATGATCTCACCGTTACGTCAATCACAGGCTATCAGGACGGTGAAGGCCAAGGCCTCGCAGATGTTCTTGGGTCGCCAGAAAATATTGTGTTCCAGCAAGTCATCAATGATGCCAGCGTCTTTAGCCAAGAGGTGCGGATTGACAACCATGCAAGTGGGAACCGTTTGAGATGGCTTGGCGGCGTCTATTATCTTCATGATGAAGAGACCCGTTTCCAGCAGAATCAATTCTTCCAAACCGATCTGGACACAGGTCTGGACCCGTTAGCGTTTCCGCAGATTCCAACTTTCCTGACCGACATTGGAGAGAATGAAACCGACAGCATAGCGGTGTTTGGAGAGGTCTTGTTCGACGTCACTGAAAAGCTGGAACTTGCCGTGGGTGGGCGCTGGTCACGAGACGAAAAAGAAGGCACGCTGAGTGCTTTGGCTTCCGGGTTCCGGCCAGTTCTGGGCGGCATTCAGGATTGTCCAAACCCCGGCCCGATTGTTTGCGGAACCGTCGACGATCCGGTTGGTTTCTCTGATGTAGAAGTCAGCGAAGATTTCTCTGACTTTACCGGAAAAGTCTCTTTGAACTATGAGATTAACGACGATCACTCGGTTTATTTCTTATGGTCACAAGGCTTCAAATCAGGCGGCTTCCAAAACTCTGCCCGTTCGGAAGCGGCGGCGCTGATTCCGTTCGACGCAGAAAGCACCAACAATTATGAAATTGGCTGGAAAGGCGAAATCAACAGCCAAGCCCGCTTCTCTCTGACCGGCTTCTTCCAGCGTGCGACAGATGTTCAGACGGTCACATTGGTTCCAATCGATGCAGGTTTCGGTTCGGTGACGAGTAATTTGGGTGCCGTTAGATCATTCGGTCTTGAAGGTGATTTGACCTATCTGGTTACCGAGAATTTCCGCCTGGGCGGCTCGTTCTCCGCAATAGATTCGGAATTGCAAGACACCTTGATTTTGACGGGAGTCGTGGCCGGAACCGAGGTCTTTACCGATCTAAGCGGGCAGCGGCCAGAAGTTGCACCACGCTGGACCGGTACCTTCTATGCCGAATATGACTATGAGTTCGCCAATGGTTCAATTCTCTCGTTCCGAGGGGATTTTATCGGCCGTGATACGGTGTTTGATGGCAATGAAGATCGCGCGACCACGGTCAGAATCCGACCAACAACGACAAATCTCGGGGCGCGGATTTCATACGACTTTGGTAGCGACCTGCAATACCGAATTCTACTTTGGGGCAAAAACCTCAATGAAGACTTCGACATTGACAATATCGGTCCGTTCCAACCAAACACGCTGCAATTGCCCGTCGGGTTTTCTGGCAAGCGCACCTTTGGCATCACACTCAGTGCCAGGTTTAACTAGGACGCTTGATCTTCAAGATGCATGCATTGCATAGAAAGTATGTGATGCGTGCATTTTGATGTCGGCCTCTTGCCAACTATGATAATCTTTAAAGTAGAAGCAGCTGGTGGCCGATCTACTTTTAATCAAGGATTTCACCTATGAATATGCGTGTTCCAACTGGGTTTCTAATGGCAGTTCTTTGCGCTTGCGGTGCCGAAACCTCAAACCCGGCACCGTCTCAAACTCCAGTTCAGGCTGCAGCCCAAGCCCCAGACCAGGTTGTCATTTCCGATCCGCAGGCTCCGTGCATGGAGGCACACCTTACCGGTGTCGGTGGTCCCGCCCCACAACCCGGAAAAGCGCAGTCTGGCGTCTTCATTAGATATGGGACCGTTGAAACGGGCTGCGACGGTATCAGGCTGCAGTTCGATGCTGGTCGAGGCACCTTAATGCGACTGGCACAGATTCCCGCCAAAACGCCTCCCCGATTCATCACACCGCAAAGTCTCGATGCACTCTTTATAACTCATGCGCATTCGGATCACACGTCCTCCCTGCCCGATATCATCAGCACACGGTGGGTGCTGTCCAAAAATGATGGGCAATTCTCTACGTCTCCCCCACCCCCCGGTCGCTATAGCCCCCTTCCTGTGATTTGCTTTGGCGTAAGTTGCGAGCCAGTGTCGAAAGCAACGGCAATGTGGGATAGTCACGAAATTCCGGGGCGCGCCAAAAATGATTTCCGCACCACGCGACCTGAAGCAGACATTCGCGAGTTTACGCTATCGGATACATCGCAAATGGTCTGGCAGCGTGGCGCGATAACAGTGTCTGCAATAACAGTCGATCACATAGAGGACTCAGTCGGGTTTAAGATCGAAACCCCCGCCGGCGATGTGTGCATCAGCGGAGATACCGACCTCTCGGAAAATTTGATTTCGGCGTGTGACGGCGTGGACGTGCTGATCCATGAGACCGTACACCCCGTGCTCGCCGCTATCGCAGATGCGCCGCCCGAAGCCGCTGATCCGAGATTCGTCGAAATTGTCGACAATGTTTACAAAAGCCATACCGACACGAGCGTTCTAAGTGCTTTCGACGGCTCGGTTTCGGCTTTGGTCATGACGCATATGACACCTGGCGTCGGAGCTGGCGGCTTTCAGGGCATCGCACTCCCGCCCTATCTCAACAAACTCGACCCTACTCGCAGCAATGGCCCCTTGCGGTCAGACGATTTTTGTTCAGTGCTGAGAGGCGGGGGGTATGAAGGCGTTGCACATCTCGGTGTTGACCGCTTGTCGATACGGTTAGAAGACGGCACGGCAAGTTTCCAAGCCCCCGACAATGCGCTAACAGATTGTGATGCAATTCTTGCGGAATGATCTTAGCGCTTGGCCGAAAGACGCTTGGTTGAACCGCGTACGATCAATTCTGGCGTTAGCACAGTTGGCTTCAGAACATCACCCTCATCGGCAATGAGTTTCATCAGCGCATGCGCTGCACGGCCACCCATTTCGTAAAGGTCGATCCGGATTGTCGTGAGCGCCGGCTGCACCAGATCCATGAGCGGCATGTCATTATACCCGATCATCGAAATATCCTTCGGACATGACAATTTGTGCTTTTTCATAGCTTTGTAGCAACCAAGTGCGAGCGCATCATTGCCCGCGAAAATAGCCGAAAACGGCTCGCCCCTACTGAACAATTTTTCAAAGCCCTTTACGCCATCCTCGATCCCAAAGGCATCACATGTTGCGATCAGCTTTTTGTTGGATTTGATCTTGTGCTTTCTCAACGCAGCCAAATAACCTTGGCGGCGATTATACCCGGTTGAAAGATATTGCGGGCCGGCCAAGTGCGCGATCTGGCGGTGCCCGAGGCCAACAAGATGGTCGACGGCTTCCATGCCCCCCTGATAATCATCATTGGTCACAGACAAAGCGCGACTGTCATCAGTTGTCCTATTGATCAATACAACCGGCAACCCTTGATCTATCGCTGCTTCGACGATCTTGTCTGCACGATGCGCCGATGCGAGGACCAGTCCTTCGACCTGCCGCGCGCGCATCCCTTCGACAATGTCCCGTTCTTTATCGACGCTCTCATTCGAGTCGGCGAGAATGGCAGTATAACCGGACTCGCGAAACGCGTGCTCCATACCGCGAATAATCGGTGGAAAAACAGGGTTTGTAACATCTGGAATTACGACACCAATCGTATTGGATCTTTGGGTTCTCAACCCATAACCAAAAGGATTTGCCCTATATCCCATTTCGCGCGCAATCGTTTTGACACGTTCGGCGACGTCATCAGACACCATTTTTCGTTGAGCCGGGTTTAACACCCGCGAAACCGTTGACAGGTGCACGTCAGCACGCTGCGCTACATCACGCAGGGTTACCGATTTCTTCCCAGTTTTGGGTTGTTTGGCCATGATATCCCACTCAACGATTTAACGTCCAAGCAAATATCACATCTCCCCTGTCGCGCCAATCAAATGCCGACAAACAATCCAAGCCCAGAAATTCAAGAGGGGGCCCGCCTAGACCTTAGCCCACTCTCCCGCAGAGGCAGATTTTCCAATCGCTTCCAAAATCGCGATATTGTGGACAAGGTGCTCGCTCGTGAACCGATAACTGCCCCGCCCTGCCACGGCATCAGCCCATTCTTCCAAATTGGCCTTAACGGGATCGCGCGGGCCGAGCGTCTGCGTTTTCTGCTCACCAGATGAATCGCAAGAAACAAGGTGTACCTCGCCACCGTGCTGCGGATGGGCAGTGTCACGCGCCTCAATCCACTTTTTGTCGCCGAATACACTAAACCGTCCATAATAGGGTGTGGCAGAAATTCCTGTGACAAAACCGGTCGCGCCGCTTTCAAAAACCAGTTCAACGGCAACCAGATCACCGGTCGGCAGATCGAGCACCCGCTTAGCTGTATGCGCACACACTTTTTCAACTGGACCGAACATCCACAAATACAAATCTGTCAAATGGATCCCCATGCCTGTCATTCCCGCAGCTGGCGCTTCTTCTTGTGATCCACGCCAATTGTCGGCATCAGCGGACGCCAGCAAACTGTGCGAAAAATTTGCTTCAACATGCATATGCGTTCCCAAAGCTCCGGTCGAAACCTCCTTGGCGATCGCTTCCATCGACGCTTCAAAGCGGCGCTCATGACCGATCCCGATGACTATGTTTCGTGCATCGGCAGCAGCGACGATCTTTTCAACACTTGCCTTGCTGAGTGCGAGTGGTTTTTCGCAGAAAAGCTGCTTGCCCGCAGCGATCGCTGCGAGCGCCTGCTCTTCATGTTGAGAATGGGGTGTACAGAGGATCACTGCTTCAATCGCGGGATCATTCAATATGTCGTCATAGCCGGAGACCAGCGTGACATTCGCCTCATCCGCAAAGCTTTGATGCTTCTCCCGACTACGCGCGGCAATCGTGGTGACATCCAGCTTCGTGCTGTCTTTAAGTGTGGTGACGATATGGCGCCCCCACCAACCAAGACCAAGAACAGCAGTTTTCATTTTATGTCTTCCTTATGAATAGCAAACGCCTTCGGAGCTAAAACGGGCTTCATGCTTGCAGTGTTAAATCTCTTTCACCTGACGGCATTAGAAGGTCTTTGCTGGCAGCCATGTGGCAATAGCAGGGAATATCAAGATGAGAGCTGCGACGATCAGAATAAGCACCCAATACGGAATTGCCCCTTTAAAAGCATGCGTTAGCGTTACAGTTTTATCGGGCACCGCCGCTTTGACAGTATAGATCAACAGGCCAACGGGCGGTGTTAGCAATCCTGCTTCAATAATCATGATCCCGTAGATCGCAAAAGCCAGTTCGGGAATACCCGCCGCAATCGCCAAGGGGAAAAAGATCGGCACAGTCAGCAGGATGATCGAGATTGAATCAATCAGCGTTCCCATCAAGAGCCAGATAACCGTCATTGCCATTATAACCATAAAGGGCGACAGACCTGAATTGTTGAAGAGGTCGGTAATCATTCCAGTCCCGCCACTCACAGCCAGAAGACGCGCATACATAGACCCGGCAATCAGCAGGAACATGATTGGAGCCGCCGTGCGGCCAGCCGAAATCACCGCAGATATGAATTCCTCCATCGTCATTTTTTTGATGAAGGCAATCAGAATGCCGCCTGCTGCACCAAATCCTGCGGCCTCCGTTGGCGTAAACCAACCAAGCCAAATCCCCCCCAGGACCAACAAGATGAGCCCGACCACGCCAAGCCCACCGAAAAGTGACCCGCGCGACAGCTTTTCTTCGGGAAGCTCCGCGCCATCATCCGCTTGGTTTTGATCAGGAGCTAGCGACGGGTCTCTGATCGCCGCAAATACATTGTATCCTACAAATGCAAGCGCCAATAAAATGCCCGGAGCCACACCGGCAATAAACAGCGCCCCAACCGAGCCCTCCGTCAAGATCGCCCATACGATCAACAACACGCTCGGCGGGATAAGCATGCCCAGGCAGGCACTTCCCGCGACAACTCCAAGCGCATAAGATTTATCATATCCAAGCGTCCGCATCTCAGGATAGGCAATCCGGCTAAATGTTGCTGCCGACGCAATCGACACACCGGAAACGGCGGCAAAAGCAGCATTGCCAAACACCGTCGCCGCGGCCAGACGTCCAGGCAACCTGCGTAGCGCACTGTCGCATAATCGATAAAGATCCGTCGCAGCACCCGCCTTACTCAACACCTCGCCCATCAAGACGAATAACGGTATCACCGCAAGCGCATCAGACCTGATCGCCTCATATGAAGTTGATCCCAAAATGGACAGAGCAATTTCCAGATCGCCATAGGCCAACCAGACGCCGATAACGCTCGCAACACCAAGCGCAACACCAATGTGCACCCCAAGAACAACGAGAATACCTAAAAGCAGAAATGTATAAATGATGACTTCCGGACCCATGACGTCTAAGCCTCGCTAGGCGAAGTCGTAACAGTATGCTCGCCCTCTTCATCTAATTTCCCAGTCCAATCGAGCACCATCAGATAGACATACACGAAAGCCGCAAACACGGAGGTGAGGACAACCAGTAGCCGCACCGGATATGTTGGAACGCGCAACGCCCCTTCGCCCTCATATTCATTGATGGCGAGCGCCTCGACGAAGGGCGACCACGAACTATAGGCAACGCCGGCAAAGAACAGAAACCCCAGGACATTTGCCAATGATCGCAAAGCCTTCTTCCCGCTTGGGCCGGCCACACCATATAGGAGTGTCGTGCGCAGCATATCGCCAGAATATATCGCGAGTGGTAATTGCAAAAAGGTAATCGAAACGACCGAGTTTTTGATAATCTCGATGGCACCCAATAAAGGCGTATTGAACAATTGCCGTCCAATCACATCCACCAGAATAATGGCGGCTATGACAAGCACCCAAAAGGCAGAAATGACGTGAATAATTTCAGCGAGTCGCTTTACAGACCGTTGCATCTAACCACACTCCATCCTCGGCAAACACCGAACGTGCGATCTCTCCTGTAAACCTGAGTTCATGAAATTCACTCCTTTGCACCATCGGCGGCCACAACAAGTTTTCTCAACAATCGCGTCAGCTCTGCTTGTTCATTCTTATCCAATTGAGCCAGGGTTTCCTGCGCTGCCGCAAACCGTGCCTTTGCGGCTTCTTCGACAATCATCACACCTTTCTCTGTAAGAGCAGCGATCTTAACGCGGCGATCCAGGGGATCAGGTAGCCGCCGGATGAGACCAGCTCTCTCCAGACGGTCAAGCGCTGCTGTCATGGCACCGGACGTAATCAGGACGGCCTCGCACAATTGGGTTGGCGACAATTTGTAGGGCGCGCCAATCCTACGCAAAGTTCCAAGTACATCGAAGTCGGTGAACTTTATCCCGAACGGCTTGAGCGACTGATTGGCGACACTTTCATACTGGTTCCCCAGAAATTGTATTCGCCCGACCACATGCAGCGCATCAGCCCCGTTACCGGGCAATTCGGCATGCCATGACCCTAGCAAATCATCGACGCGATCGCCGACAGTGTCGACCTGCTTACGATATGGACTAACTGTCCCCATTTTCCGTTCTCCACTGCGTCCCTGCAGTCTCCATCATCCGGAAACCTCTAACCAGATCTGGACCTCTTAATATCCAAGGCGACATCGACAATCATATCTTCCTGCCCACCAACCATGCGACGGTCACCAAGCTCTACCAAAATATCCCGAACATCGACGCCATACTCTTCGGCCGCCTTTTCAGAATGCCGCAAAAAGCTCGAATACACGCCAGAATACCCAAGCGATAAGGTCTCTCGATCGACCCGAACAGGTCTGTCCTGAAGAGGCCGTACCAACTCTTCGGCAGCGTCCATCAGCTTGAACAGATCACACCCATGCTTCCACCCTTTGCGGTCTGCGGCAGCTATGAAAACCTCTAAAGGCGCATTGCCTGCGCCCGCACCCATGCCTGCTAAAGACGCATCGACACGCCGCGCGCCATTTTGCACACCGACGATGGAATTCGCCGCGCCCAGCGACAAATTATGGTGCGCATGCACACCCAGTTCTGTGTCCTCATCGAGGACCTTGTTATACGCCTGAAGTCGCTCGGCATAACCATCCATATCAAGTGCGCCACCGGAGTCTGTCACATAGACGCACGTTGCGCCATAACTCTCCATCAGCTTGGCTTGCTCGGCCAAAATGTCCGGCTCAACCATATGGCTCATCATAAGAAAGCCAACCGTGTCCATGCCGAGTTCCCGCGCCTTTTCGATGTGTTGTTTCGAAATATCCGCCTCGGTGCAATGCGTGGCAATCCGTACCGAGCGCACGCCAAGATCATAGGCGCGCTTGAGCTCTTCAATCGTCCCGATACCTGGCAAGAGCAAGGTGGTGACAACGGCGTTCTCGACGGCATCTGCAACCGCTTCAATCCAATCCCAATCAGTATGCGATCCAAATCCGTAATTGAAACTGGACCCGTTCAAGCCGTCTCCATGCGCAACCTCGATTGCGTCAACACCAGCTTCATCCAGCGCCTTGGCTATCTCTCTGACATGCTCGACACCATACTGATGGCGGATCGCGTGCATCCCGTCACGCAAAGTGACATCCTGAATGTAAATGTCATCCTTGGTTGGATCGATCAATCGTCCGCTCATGCCGCTACCTCGCCCAAGCTCATTGCAATGCGCTCTGCTGTTTTCAGGGCTGCAGACGTCATGATATCCAGATTTCCCGCATATGCCGGCAGGTAATGCGCGGCGCCCTCGACTTCGAGAAATACAGTGGTTTTCAGGCCCTCAAATTCCCCCAAACCCGGAATACGGACCTTGTTATTACTGCCGAAACGTTCAAATTGAACTTTCTGTTTGAGGCGGAACCCTGGAACATATTTCTGCACATCGGCGACCATCTCTTCAACCGATTGCTCTATCTCCTTTTCCTCACCGCCCTGAGACAGAACGTAGACTGTGTCTCGCATTATCAAGGGCGGTTCAGCTGGATTGAGAACAATAATCGCCTTCCCTTTCTCCGCGCCGCCAACGCTCTCAATCCCGTGGGACGTCGTTTCGGTAAACTCATCAATATTGGCTCTTGTGCCCGGCCCCGCCGACTTCGATGCAATCGATGCAACGATTTCGGCATAGGGTGTTCGCTTGGAAACGCGGGACACGGCATGGACAATCGGAATGGTTGCCTGCCCCCCGCAAGTCACCATGTTGACGTTCTGCTTATCCAGATGCTCTTGAGCATTCACCACAGGGATACAAAATGGTCCCAGGGCTGCCGGTGTCAAATCCACCATGCGTTTGCCTGCTTTTGCACATATCTCGTTATGATAAGCGTGGGCTTTCGCTGATGTGGCATCAAAAACAATTTGGATGTCGTCCCAGACCTCCATTTTGGTTAAACCGTCTATGCCTTCATGGGTTGCCTCGACCTCCATGCGCCGAGCGCGCGCCAGTCCATCAGAGTCGGGATCAATTCCGACCATCGCACCAACCTGCAAGACGTCCGAAGAGCGCTTAATCTTGATCATCAAATCGGTTCCGATGTTTCCAGACCCGATAATTGCAATCTTCATTTTATCCATTGCAAACCCACCCTCTTTAGCTGCCCAATTTTTACTGCGCCCTTAGGTAACGATCAGGTGAAATCGCTCAATTATCAGCGCACCGGCCGCCCCTGAGATAGATCGGAAACATAGCAAACGACCAATCCAGAAAATTTATCTTAATATCAAATTTCTTTAAATCAAGATATGTTTTTCTTGCGGGGAAACGAGCCTTGAAGCGGGCACTGTATTCGAGGTAGATTTCAGCTCTTCAGAACAACAGTATTTGTTAAATTTTCCCGCCAAACCTATTCGGCGGCCACGCGCTTCATCGCGTTTTCACGCGTGAGCGGGTTAAGCTCACACGCCTGCCCCCATGCGATGATATCAAGTGTACGGACAAAGCTGCCCGCGCCAACATTCTCGGCGCACCACATTCCCAGCTCGATAATTTCGGAATCGCTGAACTCTTTGCGCAATTCGACGTAAAACTCGTCATTGTCGGCTTTAGAAATATCGTGCTTCAAATGGTCTGCAAATCGCAAGGCCAATTTCTCGCGGCCAGAAAGTATGGTGCTGTTCTCATAGTCCCAGACTTCCTGAATTTTCTCTTCGGTCAGGCCTGAATTTTTTGCCGCTTCCGACCGCACGGTACTGCAATACCCGCAGGTATGTTCAAACGCGATCTTGACCCGGCATAGCTCTTTCAGGTCAGCTGCCAGTTCGCCCTCATTGGCAAAAGCGAGCCAGTATTTATACCAAGCCACCCCGACTTTGCTGCGAAACAAAATGCGCAAGACGCGCGGGTCGGGCGAGCCTGCTTCTTCAGCATGAGCAAGCAAAGCAAGGCTCTCTTCGGAAAGGTCTTTATCGTCTAGAAAATCAATACGGGGCATGAAAAGTGTCTCCGGTTTTGGGGTTGAGGAATGCTCAAGACAAATCTACCGAGGATGTGTGTTAAGATAAAATGATATGAAATTATGCAATGCATCAATATTTGTGATACCTGAAAAATATGAAACTTCAGCAGCTCGCCAGCTTTGTCGCCATCTATGAGGAAGGGTCGTTCAGCCGCGCCGCCGCGCGTGTGCACGCAACGCAATCGGGCTTGTCGATGCAAATCCGGAAACTGGAAACCGAGCTGGATGTGACGCTGCTCGAAAGAACGCCGAGAGGTGTAACCCCGACCAGCGCCGGCAAACGTTTCTATGCGCGGGCCATCGATATTTTACGAGGCATCAAAATTGCCGAAGCCGAAGCGCGCCAATCAAGCGGCCAGATCAGTGGCAAAATTCGCGTCGGCGTTCTGCCCGCTTTTACCCAGAGTATTATCGCGCCAACTCTGGTCAAATTTAGCGAGCGCTATCCCAATGTTGAAGTGACGATCCTTGAGGGCTTCAGTCCGCTTCTGTCCGATGCGGTGGTTCGGGGCGAGGTTGATTTTGCCATTGTTCCGATTGATGCCCCGCGCAACGGTATTCGCTATCGCCATTTCGCCACGGACCGCGAGATTCTGGTGTCGAGCATAGATTCCGATCTTGAACATTTACAATCGGTCGCGCCCGGTGATCTGCCCGGATTAAAGCTCGTCTTGCCCACGCGCGGCAATGCTCGCCGCGATCTTCTCGAATTGATCTTCGCGGGATACGACGTTTCTATCTCATCGGTTCTGGAAATGGATTCGGTGGCCGCTGCGCTCGACCTCGTTGCCAATAGCGAATGGAAGACGATACTTCCCGCCGTTATCTGCGCACGCGATTTACAATCAACGCGGCGTAAGCTGCATCCGATTGAACGCCCACGCATCACAGTCGACTATATGTTTGCCGAACCTCAATCCATCATGACGACAGACCGGACGTCTTTGTTTCTTGATGTCTTAAAACAAGAGCATCAGCGAACCGTAGACCAGTGGACAAATGCTGTTCCTGATTTTTGAAGAGCCAGCCCCCCTGCTCAACGCCTACGGACTTAGCCAGGCTATTGGGCGGCCCGCAATTGCAGCAGGTTTTCGTGCGGCTCAAGGCCCAAGCCATGTGTCCCGACATGTTGCTCTACATCCAAGTCGTGAAACTTGATCGCATCCGCAAGCTCTGACGCCCAAACCATTTGCTGGGTTGGACGGCCCGGCGAATACAGGTCGGTATTGATGACTGTTTTCGCATCTTCCACATATATACCAATCATATCGTCCGCATGGCTGTTGGGCACATCAAAAAGGTCAAGCTCCCTGCCGATGCCTGTCAAAGATAGTCGGCCATCCACAGGCCGCATACGCGGCACCTCATCGAGCTGCTCATTCAGAATATCGTAGAAATAGGTGAAGTTGGCGGCCGATGTGACAAGGGTTAAATCAAGCTCTGCCAAAGGAAGCAGGCCGCCCGTATGATCGATATGATGATGTGTGAGGATCAAATATTTTATCGGCTTACGACGCCATTTCTTCTTGATCGCAGCGAGCACCGCTTCGGACCGGCGGGGATACCAAGCCGCATCAACAATCGCGAGCCCCTTCCTGCCCTCGACGATAATCGTATGATGACTGCTCCCCGTGACTTGATAGATACCTCGTCCAAGATTGTTTATCTGCACGCTCGCAGCTTCGTCACCATCACTCGGCGCCCCGAGCATGGCGCGGCGCAAAAAGAAATGTGACATCGACCAGCCGAGATCTTTGCGCGCCTGATCAAAATTCTCCTCAGAGGCGGGTGAAGGAACGGGTCTCTCGAACGCGTTATTGATGGAGACCTCATTGCGAACCTCGCGCCGGATCAGCCTCCCGCCAATGCGTTGCTCTATGCGGAAGGAAAACGGAACACCATCAATCATCCGCCAATCCTTGAATGACACCGAATTGACGCGCGTGGTTTCCAAATGGTCCCGTTCGATTGTTTCGAGCGTCTCGGGCAGGCCTGTCTCCGGGTTGATTGTGACAGTCCATTGCGTGTCCATGGCATTAAACGTGTAAGCCGCACCGGTCTCGAACGCCGACACATCCCCGCTCGCACGTGCCATTAACAGAAGCGGATTTGTCAGCCACAGGTCTTTCATCACAGCACCAAGGCGCGCCGGACTTACCGGACCATCTGCGCTTGGGCGAAATCCGTCGCGCCCACTGCGCGTTCCGCCATTGGCATGGTAGCTCGCCTCAAAGGTCAGATTGTTTGGAAATGGATAAATCGTTCTGAGTTTCCAAGCTTCGGTCGCCTGTTCTTCTGCTGGCGCCCAATGCGTTGTGAATTGATAATTGGAGGCATGACGCGCAGGCGCATTCGGTCCGATTGTCTGTTGCGGCTCGAAGCGTTGGCCCGTTGCATCAATCCGAACGGTTTCAACCTTTGCAGCTTTGTCGACGAACTCTGCAAGTGACTGGGCATTGGCCGGGGCAGAAAACAAAAGCAAAACGCCCAACACAAGAGCTGGTGAAAAACTATGTTTGAGCCGCATGGTTTTTAATCTCCTTGAAAACGAAATCCTTGCCGGTCAATATTCACAGAACACGTGAAACCAGCTCAGACGAAACGGCCGAGATTCACATCCCGGCCGCGCTGTCTACGATTGTGTCCCAATCATTAGAACCGCTTGGTCACTTCGATCGCCCATGTGCGTAGCGGACCAGGGAAACAGAAGCCGCCCGGATTAAACAGCTCACCACAGAAGTTCTCATTGGTAAGGTTGTCTACGCGGCCGATAATGCTCAGATCCTCATTGATATCAAACCCGCCGACGAGGCCGATGCGATTAAGCGGATCACGTTCGGCGAAGTTCTCAGCCAGGAAGAAGACATTGCCGATCCGTTGGTAGTCAATGCTCAGGAAGGCATCGACCAGCGCACCGCGGAAGTCGTAAGTTTTGCTGATCTCCGCGCCAAGGTTCAAGGTCGTATCCGGCGTCAGTGGTGCTTCGTTTCCAACGATGCCTGGCCCCCTATTGGTATCAGCCAGAACCTCAGATTCGTTGATTGCGAATCCGGCGGTTATTTCGAGCCAATCGGTCGGACGTACTGCCCCATCAAATTCAAAGCCATAAATCTCGACATCATCAATCGGAATAACGACCTGCTGCCCGATCGTTGGCGTGATCGGGAAGGTGAAGGTCTGGGTATTCGTCACATCGGTGTAGAATGCCGCCAAGTTTACAATCAACCGATTGTTGAAGAAGTTGGTTTTGAGGCCCACTTCACCACCGCGTGTATCCTGTTGCGGAAACACGGGCTGGATGCCTTCGACGAATGGCAGCGGCGCTGTCGGATCAGCCGCAGCAGCATCCGCATTCAATTGCGCAATCAGTTCGGAGAACCCGCCCGGATTAAATCCGCCGCTTCGGAAGCCTTCCGAATAGGTTGCATAGGCATTGATGTTTGGTGTTGGTGTCCACCGAATTGTCGCAAGCGGTTGGAAAGAATCAAATTGTGCATCTGTTTCAAATCCAGCCCCGAACCCGGCTGGAATACCCGCCGCGTTCAGAACCGTTGGAGATAGCAATTCGTCAGGGATCAAGAGCGTGTTCGTCCGGTTGTCCTGATCATAGCGCGCGGAGAATGACAGTTCCAATGTATCGGTCAGGTCAAAGTTGATCTGTCCGAAGAAAGCAAAGGCAGTCTGGTCTTGCTCATCGGCATTGAAGCCGCCGACCAGAATACAATTCCCCTGATTGTCAAACAGGCCGCCATTGGCCGCGGTCGGGAACGGAGATCCCTGACACACAGATGATTCAGTCAGCGGATCTCTGAAGACGGCCTCTATAAGACCGTCGGTTCCGAAGAAGTCGCGTTGGACTGTTGTGCTTAGGAATTGATCTGTCACCTGCAAATAGCCGCCTGCAATCCAGCGCAAGCGTTGATTACCCGGAGAGGTCAGCCTGATTTCCTGACTGAAGGACTCGGTCGATCTAAATTGCGAGTTAATTTGGGTGTTTGTCGAGGTTCTCGGTGGCTGCTCACCGCGTGTGAAGTTCTCCGCCCGATCATAAGAGCTAACCGAGGTGATCGTGAAATATTCTGTTTCATAATCGAGCTTTAATGACACATTATAGATGTCACGCCGATCAATCCCGTTCAAATTGGTTTGAACCGAAAAATCGTCGATATTGTCAGCATCACCGACATTGAGAATAAAGTTGCCGTCCACCAAAAGGTCGGTAGCATCGAGATCAACCCCTTCGTTCACGGCCGTGAAGCCTGCATTGCCGAAAGGTGCAAAGGGAGAAAATGGCGGCAGGCCTAGTACCTGCCCCAAGCTTAAGCCAGACCCCGGCGTCGATTCGACGAAGAAAGGCGCAATATCGATAAAGGTAATGGCGCTATTTTGATCATCGGAGAACGAGCCGCGAAGATCAGCCGTGAAATTATCAGCTGGCTCCCATAACAATCTCACACGACCTGAAAAGTTGCGTGACGGATCTGACGGTATTCCCAAGAATACATTATCGCGAACCCCTTCAGAGTCGCGGAACGAGAACGAACCACGCGCATATAGCTGGTCGCGGATCAGCGGCCCGCTTAAGACCGCTTGCGCTCTGCCCGACCGGCCATTTCCGTAAGACCCACGAATAAGCCCTTCAAACTCGTTCGAAGGTTTCTTCGTCTGGATATTGATTGCACCGCCGATCGCGTTCCGGCCATATAGCGCCCCTTGCGGACCTTTGTAGACCTCTACCTGCTGCACATCGAACAATTCCTGGCTCAGAGCAATTGGTGAGGTGGACAGCACGCCATCAATGACAACCGCGACCGATGGATCGATATTACGCGATTGCGAGATGCCGCGAATATTCGGAAACGAGAAGGTCGCATTCTGGGTTTCCACGAGAAACAGGTTGGGCACGAGATCGGCATAACCCGCAATACTTGATACACCTTGCCGCTCAAGATCGGTGTCTGTAAATGCGCTGACGGTAACAGGGGTGTCTTGCAGTGATTCTTCCCGCTGCCGCGCTGTAACCACAACTTCGCCCAGAACCCTGCTATCATCCGCCTCGGTAATATCGTCATTTGGAACCGTTTCCTGAGCAAGCGCCTCTCCCGCCATCAAGGCCGCCATCGAGCAGCCGGTTATCAGGTATTTCAAAGCTTGTATCTTGCGCATTACAGTCTCCCATTCGGGCTTATCAGCCTCTAATCTGTCCAATCAACGCCAGCATGATTGTACCTACACAGATGTAAATCAAACAAGCGCAAACGTTTGCAAAGCAAAGTATGTTTTATCTTTTATCGCCCTATACGGACATTTTTCATATATAGTAGTATCCTAGCAGTGTGAGCTACTTTTATACCCAAGGCTAAGCTGATTGACAATGCAAACGTTTGTGCTAATTCGGAACAGAGGGCGCTTTTTCGCCCCTAGTTGTATTTTTGTGACGTGTCCGTTTTTTTTCGAGCAGGCGTGTCGGCTTTTATCAAGCAATAAATTCAGGGGCAAAACGCCTCCGTACAGAGCGATACACGAGGCACCGGAATGGATCAGACTTCGGGCACATACCCAATTCCCTCAGGGCCTTCAGATCGAGCGCGAGATTCAGTTTGCAAAGGCAAAACAGACCAAGTTTGGAACTTTGATCATGAGCAGTAAAATCATTATCGGGATACCGTTATCCATTATCGCCATCGTCATGGTCTACAATTATCACAAAGCACCGCCCGTCGCGTTCGAGAATATTCGCGGCACCTACACCGTGGACAGCGGCCCGCTTGCTGGCTGCGTGCACTTGCTCCAGCCGGGTGCCGGGATAAATGTCGCCGGCCATCTTGGCGCGACGGAAGAAGATACGCCAATACTGACAGGTATTGTCCGCGGCAAAAGCTTTGAATTCTCTTATGACGCAAACGGCGCAAGTGGCACATCAACACTCGACGTCGCCCAGCCAACGTTCACAGGTGAATGGCAATCTGCAACTGGCGAGCAAGGCACTTGGGTCTGGACGAAAACCGACACTCCCTGCCCCGCCTAAGCCTTGTTCCTGATTTTCAAGCCCTAAGCTTCGGCCACCTCACCCTGTTCAAAGTCGTCTTGGTAACCCATCTTGCGGCCAAAATACTCGAGCGCGAAACCGGTCGGGATAGAGTACGCGATCGTATGCAGAAGCACCGACCACCATGTATAGGCGCCGAAGCCCAGAAAGAACGGACGATCTGCCAGGGGTGCGAAAAAACCCTGAGCTGTCGCCCATAAGATCAGCCCCCAAATTGTACTCACAATAAAGACATTACGGATCTTTGTCGCATCGCAAAAATACACATAGCCGAGCACAAAGAAGTAGGCCCCCGCCAAGAAGTGGATGAAGAATGCAACCGCCATCGGCAAGGCCACATCGAGCTGTGCCGCTGCCAGGTTTTGAACCAGCACAGACGGCTCCATCGGCCGCCCTAGAAACTGAGGAACGATGACCCAAGCAAAAAACTCAACCGCGATTTCACCGATAACCCCAGCTGCAAACATCAGCATGAAGGTCCTCTTGGAGAATATCTCTCGCGTGCACTTGGAGGCATAGGTTGGGAATATTTCTTGGCTCATATCTCGCTGCCTTTCTTAGACACTTCTCAGGAAGGGGCGCTACAACACGCGACAGAACACGTCGCGCTGCCAGTCGCGAACCTGCCGCAACACATTCAAATCCGGCGCCAGCATGCTGGCGAGCAATTGTAGCTTCAACCGAAACCGAGCTGCCAAATTGCGCAAACGTTTGTTTAACAGGTAATCAGCATCCCGTTTGCAAGTCAAGATCAGGGTGTT
>CAZXXY010000019.1:0-1337 GCA_964644755.1 uncultured Hyphomonas sp.
GCCCGAAAACTCTATGAGCTGGCGTGTCAGACGCTCGACGAAAGCGGACGGGCAATACAATCCTGCCGGCGAGATGGCACACCGGTGGATGCCTCACGGCGCACCTGGCCGCAAACCGAAGCGCTCAAGGCGCATCTGACGATGTGGAAAGGGGGTGACGCCGCCGCCGCCGCGCGCGCAGCGGCCAGTTTTGACGTGTTGATGGATGAATATCTCACCCCTGAAGGCGGCTGGATCGATCACTTCGCTGCTGATGGACGCGGGATCGCCAAAAATATGCCAGCGTCAACGGGCTATCATGTCGTCCTGGCATTTGTAGAGCTCATCAACGCAGTTGGGACTTGATCTCGACGAGAAGCCCACGCAAAACAGGCACAGCAATCATCAAGGAAATCCTCTCATGCCCAAGCTCGTTCTCCTTCGCCATGGCCAAAGCCAATGGAATCTCGAAAATCGCTTTACCGGCTGGTGGGATGTTGATCTGACCGAGAAGGGGGAAGCAGAAGCGCGCGAGGCCGGTAAATTGCTCGCCGCTTCGGGTATCGACTTTGCGCAGTGCTTTGTCAGTGTGCAGACCCGCGCCATTCGCACTTTGTGGCTTTCACTGGCTGAAATGGATAAGTGCTGGCTGCCGGTGACGCGCGACTGGCATCTGAACGAGCGTCATTATGGCGGCCTGACAGGGCTGAATAAGGCCGAGACAGCCGAAAAACATGGCGCAGACCAAGTCCATATCTGGCGACGCTCTTACGATACGCCGCCGCCTGTTATGGAAAAGGGCGCCCAATATGACCCTTCCGTTGACCCGCGCTATGCCGGGCTTGATGTGCCGATGACGGAGAGCCTGAAACTTACGCTGGAACGTGTTCTTCCATATTGGACCGAGACAATCGCGCCGGAACTCGCCAATGGGCAGAATTTGCTGATCGCAGCGCACGGAAATTCGCTGCGCGCGCTCGTCAAACACTTGTTCAATGTCCCTGACGAGACGATCACAGGCGTCGAGATCCCGACCGGCAACCCGCTTCTGATTGATCTTGGCGATGATCTGGTGCCGCAAGCAGTACGCTATCTTGACGAAACGCGGACGAAACCACTGCCCGACTTGCCGTGATGAGTGGGGCGACAACCCTCAATTATGTGCTGCGGTGCAAGGCGCCAGACGATATCGGTATTCTTTCCGCCGTAACCGGTTTCTTGGCCGAGCGGCAGCTCAATATTGTCGAGAGTCATGATTATGGCGATTCCGATACGGGGACATTTTTCATTCGCGCTGAATTTTCGATGGCCAATTCTGATGCCGAGATCACACGGATCGAGGCAGAGTTCGAGCCTAT
>CAZXXY010000019.1:1437-26237 GCA_964644755.1 uncultured Hyphomonas sp.
TTCTTGCGCGCTATATGCAGGTGCTTTCGAATGATTTGTGCACCGAGTTACATGGCCGCGCCATCAACATCCATCACTCGTTCCTGCCGAGCTTCAAAGGCGCCAGGCCTTATCATCAAGCGCATAAACGCGGGGTCAAACTGATCGGCGCCTCGGCACATTATGTCACCGCTGATCTCGATGAAGGCCCGATCATCACGCAAGATGTGGAGCCGGTGGATCATCGTGCGACGCCCGCAAAGATGATTGCGCAGGGGCGGGATATTGAAGCGCGGACTTTGGCCAAAGCGGTGGCTGCACATGCCGAGGGCCGGATTTTCCTGAATGGGCAGCGGACTGTGGTGTTCGCATGAGGGAAGGCTTTTCAGCCGAAGACCATGCGGCCATGCTGCGCGCTTTCAAGCTGGCACGCGCGCAGCATGGCCGAACGGGCAAGAATCCGAGCGTTGGATGTGTGATCTTGTCTGCGGAAGGTACAAAGCTTTCTGAAGCGGCCACCGGAGATGGCGGCAGCGCCCACGCTGAAGAGCTGGCTCTGGGTGGTTTGTCTGAGGGGGCCGCAAAGGGCGCAACCGTCTATGTGACGCTTGAGCCCTGTTTCGCACGGTCTGCGGGCGGGGCATCCTGTTCGGAGCGATTGCTTGCAGCAGGGATTGTGCGGGTGGTTTGCGCGCTTGCTGACGAACACCCGAACGGTGCAGGTGGGTTTGACCGTTTGCGTGCGGCAGGGGTCACGGTTGAAACGGGCTTGATGGTGAGGGAAGCAGAATTGCTGTACCAGGATTTTTTCAATAGTATCAGTTAATTGCTGCGCTGTGGGCGGGGGCTTTTCCGGTCCACAAGGCTTCGGCGAGCGCGATGCGCGCTTGGGTGCCGCTTGGGATTTCATCCATCTCGTCGAGGGCTTTGAGCGGGGCAGCCAAGCCTCGGCGATTGGCGATCTGGACGGCAATGCCGGGCCGTGCATTCAGTTCCAGCAAGGTCGGCCCGCGCACTTCATCAATCACCACATCAACGCCAACATAGCCCAGTTGGGGCACGGCGGTGGCGATGTCGGTGGCCAGTTTCAGGACATCGTCCCAGCCGGGCAGATCGAGCCCCGTGAGTGGGGTGAGGAAATCCGGATGCTTTTCGATGACCGCGTCATGCTGGACCGCGCGCGTCGTGCGGCCGGTTGGAAGGTCAATGCCGACGCCAACGCCGCCTGTGTGCAGATTGGCTTTGCCGTCTGACTCCGAGGTTGGCAGCCGCAGCATGGCCATGACCGGCACGCCGCGAAACACAATGACCCGCACATCGGGAACGCCTGAGAAAGCTAGCGTCTTGAAGATCGAGTGCGGATAAAGCCGTTCTTCGATGACAGCAATATCTGATCCGTCGCCGCCCAGAGAGTACATGCCCGACAAGATATTCTGGATGTGATATTTGACTTCCGGCCAGCTCATCCGTGTGCCGCTGGCTTTGCGCAACCCATTTTCGTCAACCCCGTCGGCGACAATGATGCCGCCGCCGCCGGCTCCGCGCGCGGGCTTGATAACAAAATCTCCGGTTCCCTTGAGCGTGTCGGGCAGGGATTTGACCTGTCCGGTATAGTCGACCCGGCCAATTAGTTTGGGCACGGTCACGCCGGCTTTGAGCGCCATGTCCTTGGTGGTCAGTTTATCGTCGACGAGATGATAGAAGCGTTTGTCATTATAGGGAGCGACATAGTCCCGGTTGCGGCCATTAATCCCCAATATGTGATTGGCCTTCAGGCGCCAGGGCGCGGCGAGTTTCGGCAGCCATCTCATTCAGGATCGCCCGGGGCTGGTATCTTCCCGCCGAACATGTTGAAGCGCACATATTCGGATAATTTGTAACCATTATAGCCGCCGAGCAGTACAGCCAGACCGACAATGATCAAAAGCAGTTCAGGGAAGACGAAGGCGAGATATTCAATCCGCTCATTGGAGACGATCAGGAAGGCGATGATGGCGGCGAAGATCGAGCCCGCCCCGCGGATCAGAGCTTCGCGGGCGCCAACTTCTTCCCACATGATCGACATGCGTTCGATGGTCATGGTCAGGATGACAAGTGGAAAGAGCGAGATTGACAGGCCGAGCGGAAACTCGGCTGCATTGCCGACAAGTGCGATGAGCGCCATGAGCAGGGTGACAATGGCCAAGACCGCCGTCAGCCTCGGCACCAGCAAGAGATGGAGTTTCGAGAAATAGGCTCTGAGCAATAAGCCGGCACCGACCAATCCGACGAAGAGACCGATCCCGTTGACGAGCCCGATCTCGCGAAATGACAGGGCAATCAGCACGGGCATGAAGGTTCCGAATGTGCTGACGCCGATGACTTGACGCAAAAACGCAATGACCAGCGCCCCGATCGGCACGAGGAAAATGGCCTTGAAGACGATTTGTGTGCTCAAGGGGAGGGAGAGCAGCGAAATCCAGCCGACGATTGGCGCGGCTGACTGGCTCGTCCATAGCGCGTGTTCAAGCTTGTCATTGATGACATTGCGCACGCTGAAGCTGATTTCCGGCTCGCCGATTGTGCCTTCACCATTGACCAATGGGGCATCGCCGAACGAGAGCGGGATAAAGACATCCTCATTTGCGAGCGTTCCTGTGCGTGGTGAGATGCGGTTCCACATATCGTCAAAATAGGCTTCGACGGCGATGTTTGGTGTGACAGCGGCCTGTTCGGAGCGGACGGGCAGACCGACAACGCGGCGGGCGGGTATTTCTGCAGCTTCCAGAACCGTGACCAGAAGCCGTTCGCGTTCGCGCAGGTCGAGCGCGGCATCTTCGACGAGTGTTTCGACTCTTTCATCGCGAGTGTCCGCGAGGATCAGGGCGACATTGCGTATGAAATTGCGGTCATCGGCCGAGCGCGCTTGTGCCAGCTCGATAATATCATCCAGGGCGAGGAGGAAAGGGGTAGGCTCGGTGCGCAGGGCACGTCGGCGCAAATCGGTCGCAAAGGGCGAGGTGGCTTCGGGTTTGCGCGAATTTGTGCGGCCGACATTGGAGGAATCGATCCGGTACCCGCGCACACGGTAGAAAACAGTTTGCTGCCCTTCTGCCGAGCGTTGCTCGAAGAACATGGCGTTGCCGTCTTCGTCATCCTGTTCAAGCACTCCGAAGCCGGTTGCCAGCGCATCCGTTTCGAGGATGGCAAAACGTGATGAGCTTGTCGGCAGCGCTGCCTTGACGGAAACCGGGCCGGTGCCGCCGGTAAAGGAGACGCGTGCCTCGACATAGAATTCGGACTGGTCTGCATTGGGCGTGACCGGAAAACCGAGTTCGGTCACTTTATAGGTAAACAGCGCACCAGCGATGGCCGTCAGCACAAGCACAACGACCAGAATTTGCATGCGGACCATGAATAACCCTCCCTACCTATCCTGCGCTGGCTCACCAAGGCCTGTGCAGGCGCCTCCAAGCGCCTCTGTTCCGCCCTTTCGGGTCTATTGCGCGCTCAGCATTTTGCTGACGCGGTATAATCACTATCCGGGTTGACTGCAATATTGCCCTCTTCGAGCATATCTCTTCCAATCAGCAGCGGATAGTTGAATGTGGTCCGGTCGGCGAGGCTCACTTCTCCCTCGACTTCGATGCCGGCAAGGCAGAGCTCCAACTCGACCACCGGACGGGACTCGACACCGCCGCCGCGCTTTTTGATTTTTACGGTCCGGATGACTTCGCGTTCCAGAATCCGGTCTTCTCCATCTTCATTGGAAATTCTGAAGACGACAATCCGCGGCCCGTCTTCTTCAGCGGATGCGTCTGCTTCTTCAATGATCTCTTCATCGTCATCATTTTCTCGTCGTAGCTCGCGGGCGTCTTCGCTGCTCAAGGCGTCGCGGCTGAGAATTTCAGCGTGGATCGCGGACGTTTTCGCACCGGTATCGAGCTTGGCATCAAGACGGATATCCACCGAGGTGACATTTGCGTGCTCCAGCCAGCCGAGAATGTGAATCTGGTCATCGGCAGCAGCTGTTTGCGCGGACGCTATTGCAAAAGCTGCAATGGCAGCGGTTTGAAAGCGGTTGAGCATAGGAAAACTCCGGTATTTATTATCGTACCTGTCTGGAAGACACTTCTAATGTGTCCAAGATGGGGCGAGTTCGTGGAGACTCTGGGTAGTTGAAGAAATATAATCTCTCCGCCGTTCATCTCGGTAAGAAAGAGCAGAGCATTCATCACAAAGTTTCCTGCCAGGCAAGCGTTAATATTGTATTCATATATTCTGCTGCGAGGCGGCTTGAGCCTGCCGCTGACAAGGGGCTTTGCGACCGTGCTCAAAACAGGCTAATAGCGGGGAATTGGCCTCTAGATTGCAGAGAACGGGCTGGAAAACAGCGTGGTGAGACACGCAAATGTGTTGAACTTTTTCAGAAGATGGTCTCATGGCAACCAAGCCCCGTCACCCGCTCAAAAGGTCTTTGATTTGGCCGATTTTGCTGCTTCTGCTTTTGATATTGATCTATCTCCTGCTGCCCTGGCCACGCTTGAAATCACCTAAGTCTACTTATGATACTTATGTATCAGGGGCCAGTTTTGTCAGCTGGTTTGAGCGCGGGCATGACGATGCAGGATGGTACCGGTCCGATTTCGACAATAAAGACCATTTCATGCAAGTGGGATGGGCGGAAGACCATATCGGCTTTGGCGCAGAAGGGTTATCTTTGCGCCTGTCAGATCAGGATAGTCCTACAAATGGCCATACATCCGGCGAGTATCAGCGCCGGGGGCGATATGGCTTTGGCCGCTATGAAGTGATCATGCGCGCGCCTGCGGGCAGCGGTCTTGTGACATCCTTTTTTACCCATACCGGACCTTATTTCGGGGATCCGCATGACGAGATTGATTTCGAAATTCTCGGCAAAGATACCGGCCGCGTCTATTTGAACTGGTTCACCGATGGTAAAGAGGGGACGCCGCGCTGGCATGAGTTGGGTTTCGACGCGACCAAAGATTTTCACCTTTATGCTTTTGACTGGGAGCCGGACAGGATCCGGTGGTATGTGGACGGTGCTTTAGTTTATGAAACGCCCGATCAGAGCACGCCGGTCCCACAGACGCCCGGGCGCATTATTGCCAATCTTTGGACGGGTAGCCAGGGACAGTACAAATGGCATGGCGTGCCGACATTTTCGTCGCCGGCAGAGGCAAGCTATCAGTGCATGTCGTTTCGGCGTCTCGATGATCTGACGACGCCAACTTGTACGGATGGCTGGCGCGATCAGCCCGAAGAGCCTGAGCGGGTCGAAACGGCTCAGGCCGCATTAGAAAACCACCGGAATTAGAGGCGGGGACTATGGTGATGACCAGTGAAAGGGCTGCGGCCAAGACAGTTCTGGTGGGCATTCCCACGCTGAATGAGGCCGCCCATATTGAAACATGCGTCCGGTCCTTGCTGATGGGGGATGACCGGCTTGCCGACATCAAGATCGTGGTTGCCGATGGCGGAAGCACGGATGACACTGTCGCGATTGTGAAGTCCCTCGCGGCCGAGTTTCCGAACGTGTCGGTGATAGACAATCCGAAACGTCTGCAAAGCGCGGCGATCAATCAGGTCGCTGCAAGCGCTACTGCAGAGATCAAATATCTGATCCGTTGCGATGCCCACTCGATCTACCCGCCGGGCTTCGTCACGCAAGTCGCAGACGCTATGGTGCGCACGCAGGCGGCCTCGGTTGTGGTCTGTATGGACGCTGTGGGCACAGATTGCTTTCAGAAAGCAAATGCCTGGATTGTGGATACGCCGCTTGGTTCTGGCGGGTCTGCACATCGTGGCGGCACCGCTTCAGGATATTATGATCATGGTCATCATGCCGGTTTCGACCTTGCCTATTTCCGACAGATTGGCGGGTATGATGAGAGCTTTTCGCATAATGAAGACGCTGAATACGATCACCGGCTGGCCTTGGCGGGCGGCAAGATCTGGCTTGATGCTGATATTCGCCTGTCTTATCTGCCGCGGGCCACGGTCAGGTCTCTGGCCAAGCAATACTATGCCTATGGGCGCGGGCGGGCGCGTAATCTGATGAAACACAAGGCGAAGCCGAAACTGCGGCAGCTTGCGCCAGTGGTCAACTTTCTCGGTCTTATCGCGGCGGGGCTTGGCAGTGCTGTTTTCCCGGTCTTTGCGCTTTATCCCGCAGCTTATATCAGTGCCTTGTTGCTGGCCTCGATCTACATCGCGCTAAAGTATAAGTCTGCTTGCGGGCTTCTGGCGGGCTTGGCTTCGGGCACTATGCATATCGCTTGGGCAGCGGGCTTTTTGCGGCAGTTTCTTCTCAGATCGTAATTGCGTTTATCGTGTGTCATGTGACAGCGGCTCTCGTGTTGGAATCTGGAGCCTGTTGCTGGCCCACGCTCTCCGCTTACAAAAACGCGCCTTCCAAACAATATGGAAAGCGCGCTGTTGTTTTCATAGGGTCTTTCAGGTCAATGAGGGCAGGTCAATGGGACAGGACCGGTGCCGACCGTGATCAGACTTTGGACCCGTTTACTTAATAGGCTCCGCGGCTGAAGAGAATGGCAGGGATAGAGAGGATCAGGATTTTGATGTCACCCCATACCGAAACATTCGCTGCGTATTCGGTATCCAATGCGATACGTTCTTCATAAGTTGTGTCATTGCGACCACTGATCTGCCAGAGACCGGTCACGCCAGGACGCACGGAGTCATAGCTCTCGATCCGGTCGCCATAGCGGCGGACTTCTTCTTCAACGATAGGACGCGGTCCTACAACCGACATTTCGCCGCGAATAATATTTAGCAGTTGGGGGAGTTCATCGAGGCTGGTTTTGCGAAGAAATTGTCCGATTTTCGTAATACGCGGATCTTGCCGCAACTTCTGACCGGCGCGCCATTCCGCGGCCATGACAGGGTCGGTGGCGAGTAGGTTGCCCAAAACGTCTTGCGCATCCGTCCGCATCGTGCGGAATTTCATGCAGGCGAAATCCGCGCCGCCAAATCCGCGCCGATCCTGCACGAAGAAAACCGGTCCGCCATCTTGCAGCCGGATCAGTAACCCGACGACAAGCATAACAGGTGAGAGAAAGAACAAAGCAGGGATGGCAATCAACAAATCAAGAACCCGCTTTGCGGTGCTCAGTGACGATTTATCATAAGATTTAAGCGGATCTTCCGCTGAGGCCGGTGCTCTGTTCGAGCTGCTTTCTACAGCTGACTCATATTTCATAAACTTGTCCCAATTTACTAAGTTGAACCTATTTGGGACGTACCAAACAAGTTCCACGCCAACTTAAGCATCTCTTTCTTGAACACAGCCTGAGCGCCCGAATTTATTCCGGAGCTACTGCAAAACAGTCCTTCCCCCATAGAAGCGATATCTGTCCAAGAAAATTAAGGTTACTGATACTTCGAGATGCTGCCCTTGATTTAGCGTATTCCAGCCAACTCTTTTTTTGATAACCTTGCTTTACTGTAAAGACGATCCGTACGGCTATGCCTAGCCTTTTCTCCATATAGGCGAAATATAGGCGAATACATGATGCAGTAGGGGGTTCTGGGGCGTAATTTCGCTGGCAGGAGGCTGTAAGAAAGTCACACTTGATCGGCAAAACTACAGGAAGTCTAACTGGGCGCTATTTGACAATGATGACGGTTCTGTTCCTATGTTTACTGAATTGTGAGTAACTGTTGGTTTATTCGTGATCGAATACTACTGTATATTATAAGTATTGCTTCAAGGAAAGGAAGTATGGGAGTTTGTTTAATTCGGCTTAAATTTGTTTAATTCGGCTTAAATTTGTCTAATTCCTTAGCTGTTATTTAATGGTTTGGGGTTGAAATCAGACAACGATGCGTCTGCAACCTTAGCTGTCTAGGCAGTGTGTTTGATGAGGTTAAAGCGGCGCAGCAGAGATAAGGTTTGAACCTATGCATGAGACTAAGCAGGCTTTCCCGACCCGCGCGAGCGCGACGATTGATCTTCCTCTTCAGCGTCCTGCCAAAGCTGTCAAGAATGACGTTGTGTACTATGACGACACGGTCAGGTGGCCCCTCTGGAAATCGGCTCTTTTGGTTTTAGGTGTCTGCGGGGCATTTTGGGGCGGCGTGATTTATCTCTGCCTGCAAATTTTTTAGGATTTTTGCTGTTACGGGCTGAGCCCGTGGTGAGTTTTGGACTGGTGAAGCATCGTCACCAGAATGTGCAGGTTCCATTTGGAGCCTGTTTTTTTTGCTTGCGTTGGCAGGGTATTGGCGCGGATCAGCGCAATTTCCGGGCTGCGATCCCGATCAGGTTTGCCAGCATATAGGGAATGGATCTTGGGTGTGAGGCTGCAACCTTTATAAGAGCGATCGGGTTTTTGCCCTTGAGCGCATCCACGAGTTTGGCAAAGGCCAGATAGTCGAGGCGTTGCTTGAGCTGTCGGCGTGAGGCACGTGCGGTCGGCGCATCAAACCCTTTTGCAAAGCGGGTCCTAAAAGAACGCTCGGCCGAGACGATGGCTGCGGCGTAAGCGGTGCTGAGCCGATAGGATAAGGAGCCGGTGCGGATCGTATAGAAGTAGTCCGCCTCGGGAATCAAAACCATATTGCAGTCCATGGCCAGCATTTCGGCAACGAGGTAGAAGTCCTCGCTATTTCTAAGTGCCTCATCATAGCGCAGCTCCAACCGGTCCAGGGTTGCCTTGCGAAACAGGGGCTTGAGATAGCCAAGACCCTGACCAAGTTCGGCTTCGGTTTCCGGGTCGATATAGTCTCTCAGCGTAATCTGACGCGCGGGGGCGTCGAGGGGGATATCCAGGAAACGCTCTGCCGTTGGTTCGGTTGCGGGCGGATATATCGGGCGCATATTGTCCACGATGATATCGGCATTGTGGGTCCTGGCGGCCGCGAGCATTGTTGCCAGCCGCGTCGGAGCGATGAGGTCATCATCATCCAGCACGGCAATAAAGTCTCCACGCGCGAGCTCTATAGCCCTATTGCGGGCACCCGATGGCCCCATGTTTTCTGGCAGTCTGTCATAGATGATACGGTCATCGCCAGCAGCTGCGGATTCAATGGCCAGGCGCGTATCGTCCGGAGAAGCATCGTCGACAATGATAAGTTCAAAGGCCACGCCTTCTTGAGCTTGAACGGAGGCAATAGCTTTGGCGATGAACGCTTCCGACTTCCAGGCGGGCATAATGACACTGATGTCGATATTGTTCATGGTCTAGGCGGGTGCGCTGGTGGGGGTTGGTCCAGCGACTTGAACTGGAACGAGCATTTTGCGCATACGTGAAGATTGTGAAATCGGAATAATGGCGGCGCAGAAGAACAAGATCGTCGAGATGTCGAGGACACTATAGAGATAGGATTCTGTGAAGCTGGTGATGAAAGTGATGACCGCGATCAGCAGAAACATTGAATTTGCGATGTTCTGCTCGGCGATCCAGCCGCGGACAACGTTGAACATGCCCCAGCCGATTTGGAAAATCATGCAGGCAAGCCCGACATAGCCTAGATGCACCAGGACTTCATAATAGGCGGAGTGGAAGGAGAATTTTGTGCCGGTGTCTTTGAATGACCAGTCCAGAATGGTCTCGGCTTCTCCGACCCATGGTTGCCAGAAGCCTTCCGCGCCAACGCCTAGCCAAGGTTGTTCGGCAGAAATCCGGGTTGCGTTGGCCCACAGATCGGTCCGCCCCGTCAAGGTTGCATCCTTGCCGAGTGATTCCAGAACGCTTTGAACAAACAGATTGTTGGGCAGGTTCATAAAGGCCAGAAAGCCGAGCAGTCCGAACAGAAAAATCGCTGCTACAACTGTTGTTCGCAAATGCTTGATGTGGCGCAGATTGATCCAGAAGATCCAGATGGACCCAAGCAAAACAATGTTGGCAAGCGAGAGCAAGAGCGCTGTGGCCGATTCCGCAATGAACACCAGAAAGAAGGTAATTGGGATGAGCAGCCAGCCAACTCCGCGTGCCAGAATAGGCTGTTTGCTATCAAGGGCAACGCCCAAGGATAGCAAGAGGGCCAGCATCATCCGGATCGCAAAGATGTTTTTCTGCGTGTAGAGCCCGATCTGGTCATCAAGATTGCGGGATTCCGGAATTGCGACGACCACGGATGCCGCGCAGGCCATAAAGACAGAGAGGATGATCTGTCGGCCTGTAAACCGCCCGCCAATATAAATTGCAATGATGGCGGTTAGAACCATCATGATGCCAAACCGTAAGGCCTGCGTGCCGACGGGCGACCAGAACATCGAGATTGCGGCCAAGGCTGGCAATAAAAAGAGCGGCCAGCATTTGAGCGCTAGCGGCACCATCTGCTGATATCTGAGGGCGAAACTGCCGGCAAAGTATAGCGCGAGCGGGTAGAGCAGCAGCTCATCATAGGGGAAGGGGATAAATGTGACGATAAACCATAGTGAGACGGGCAGCATCTCCCACCATTGGGCGGGCGGGCGCGGCATCAGAACGCGCTGATATTCAATGCCGGTCGGGTTTACTGTGGTCGCCATGTTCAAAGCCTTGACTGCAAAACATTAGCGATGATGGAGCCCATCTCGCCATGTGGCTGAATAAACGTCTCGTCGGGGAATTCTAACAGCTTTTCCCGCTTTTTCTCAATCTCGTGCCTGTTTCCTTGCAAATGCTGAACCAGTTCGGCCAGTGTATCGTCCAGAGGTTCAGCTATGGTAAATCCGCAAAGGCCTGTTTCGATCCATTCTGCTGTCTGTGTGCCAGCGGGTGCAATGGCCGGTGTGGCATAATACCCGCCCTCGTAAATCCGGTTGGGCAGCAGCCAGACAGAATTGTACCCGGCTTCCATAAAGTCGCCCGCCCAGACCACATCAGAGTCTTCATAGATGCGGGCGAGATCTTCGGGAGATTTATAGGCTCCGGAGAAATGCATATTGGGGTGCCGGGATATGGTTTCGTCGAAATCCTTGATCTCTTGTTCGGCGACTTTGCCATGCAGATGTATCTCGACATTGTCGCCAAGCCGGTCAGCCAGCCGCGCCAGAACCCCCAGACTGCGTGAGCAGCGCAAGATGCCGTACCAGCCGATCCGCAGCGGCCCTGCTTTCGAGAGCTTGGAAGAGGTGGGGCGGGGGCCATAATCTGCGCCTGAAACCAGACGGTTCTCAACGAGATATGATGTGTAGCGTCCTTTATGGTGCTGTTCGAAATAGTTTTTCAGAAACCCTGGTGAACTGACGACAAGGCCGGCGCAGCGTTTGAGAAGCCTGCCTTCGATAAATCGCAAGATGCGAGGGATGACGCCGTTGCCTACCATCATGCGATGGACATCGAGACATTCATAGATCACGGGCGTTTTGAGTTTCAGTTTGCGTTTGACCAGAAAGGCCGAGACGAGCATGTCCAGATTGCGGGCGTAGAACAAGTCAGCGGCCCGAAGTGTCTCCGTCCCGTTTGTGACGGCCGTATTGGCCCCCTGAAACATCATGCGGATGCGTTGGGCAAAGGCCCCGTCGCGTGTCTGGCCAAGATCGATATTGGTCCATTCTGTCGGCTTGGGCGCACTGCGGCGCATCATAAAGCCGGTGACCGTATAACCGTCCTGGACAAAGCTGCGCATACGGCGCCGAATGGCGGCGTCGGCGGCGTTGTGTCCAAAGAAGGCGATCTTGTGAGCCATATCGATATGGTTGGGTGTGCGTTAGGCTTTTGGCGCCCATGGCGCATTACCGGCTGCCCACATCTCTTCAAGCACGTTGCGGTCGCGCAGCGTGTCCATGGGTTGCCAGAAGCCTTCATGACGGAAAGCGGAAAGTTGGCCATTGTCGGCAAGCCGCTCGAGAGGTTCGCGTTCCCAGACGGTGTCAGGGCCATCGATCAGGTCAATCACATTGGGGTTGAGAACAAAGAAGCCGCCATTGATCACGACGCCATCCTTGGCTGCTTTCTCGCGGAAGCCGCGCACGTCACCTGTGGAGGGGTCAAGGCTCAGGGCGCCAAAGCGGCCCGGTTGGGAAACGGCGGTCACGGTTGCATCGCGGCCGGAGGCTTTGTGGTGGGCCAGAAGGGCTGTGATATCGACATCGGACACGCCGTCTCCATAAGTGAGGCAAAAGGGTTCGTCGCCGATAAAGTCTCGCACCGCCTTGATGCGTCCGCCGGTCATTGTGTGCAGGCCGGTATCGACCACGGTTACGGTCCAGTCTTCGGCCTCGGTGTGGTGGAAATTTGTCGCGCCGGATTTGAGGTTGATGGTAAAATCCGAGAGGTGGTTTCTGTAATTGAGGAAATAGTTGCGGATGAATTCGGATTTATAGCCGCAGCAGATGATAAAGTCGGTCAAACCGTGCGAGGCGTAGTGGCGCATAATGTGCCAGAGAATAGGACGCCCGCCGATCTCGACCATGGGTTTGGGGCGAATTGTCGTCTCTTCGCTGATGCGCGTGCCGAACCCGCCTGCAAGCAGTACCGTTTTCATCGTTTCATTCCTTCCGACTGACAGTGGTCAAGTCTCTCCCTCTAGCGTCAAAATCCAAAGCAAGTGTTGCGCCAAACTATATAGCTCAAACTATATAGCTTGCGAGATATTGGTCTTTTTTAGCTTCGGGAGCAGCATTTCCGCGGCTGACACCAGCCAATGTCGATGGAAGCAAGCCAGGAAGATGGCATAGACAGTTGCGCCGGTTGCGACTTTCGCAACAAGACGAATGAGAGCAGGAAGGTCGGCCACCATGCCGGCTGTGGTGATCACAGCCATGCCCATCGCCAATGTGCCGATATAGCCAGGAGCGATGGTCAGAATCATGGTCCCAAAAGATGTTTTCATCTCCGAGAGCAGGGTTGGTAGAAACAGGGTAACCGTTACCAGTTGCTGGATAACCAGTGAGGCAATTACAAGTTCGATTGGCCAGCCAAGAATGAAGATGGTCACAAGCGAGGTCAGCATGACCACGAGCACATCGACGATTGCCAATCCAACCAGATAGTCGAGTTTCTGCAAGGCTGTGAAGGCTGCGTTGCGGAAATAGAAGAGCGGGGACAGGAGTCCTATTGCGGCCAAAATTTGCAGCAGTGGAATGATGGCGCCGTAGCTGCCGGGAAGGGCCAGCTCTATCAGATCCGATGCGATCAGAGCGAGACCTGCAAAAAGCGGCAGACAGATCAGCGCGCACATCATGGTTAGCCTGACAAAGAGTTCCTGACGTTCGTCGGTGTTCATATCCGACCGGCTGAACATGATGACCCACAAGGACCCCATTGGTGCGGCCACAGCGCCATAAATCATTTCGGCGAGGCGTCTGGCCCATTCAAATGCGCCGACAGCTGCTTGCCCGAAGGCAATGCCGATCATAAACACCAGAATACGGGGGACGGATGCGTGCAGCCCTTGCGCAAAGAAGATACGGCTGGCATCGCCCAAAAACCGTTTTGCTTTTGCTTTGGTCACGCGCAATGTTGGCAACCATTTGGCGCGCCAGACCAGAAAAGTAACCGAGCATAGTGTGCTCACAATGCGCTGAACGACCAGTGCCCATTCGGGAAATGACGTGTACAAAACGGTGGCGACCGCTGCTGTCCCGCCTGCGAGCGAGGAGAGGATACCGCGTGCTGCAATGCCCTTGAAGTCCAACTGGTTGCTGAGTTTCGCTTGGGCGGGCACGCCCAGGGGCAATGGCAGCAATGCGAGCGCCAGAACCGGCATGAAGAGCAGGAACATGCGGTCGCCTTGCACGAGCGCAAAGACCGGGCTGAGCAGGCAAATCACAGCGCCCAGAGCGAAAACGGCCCCGAGCATGGCCCAAAAGGAGGAAGACAGGTTCTCTTGTGAAAAGTCTTTGCTCTGCATAATGGCGTCAACAGATGACGAGCGGCCCTGAAAATAGATAAAGTCTGCCAGTATTGCCGCAATGAAAAAGACCCCGAAAACTTCCAGAGGAATTTGTGTTGCGAGGAAGAAATATAGGCCGACTGTCACCAATTGAGCCACCAGCATTTCGGCGACATTCCAGCTCACAGCAGAACTGAAGGCGCGCCCAAGCGCACCGTCAGGGGCCTTTGCCTCATATGTGTCTGTCTGCTGCGTCATACGCGTTGCTGCTTCCTTCGATGACGCTTTTAAACGCCTATGCCGAGACCTTTGCCAGTTTAATGCCAGTTAGATGGATGAGCTGTTTTTACTTTGCGGGATATTATAAATATATAATATTCAATGTACTATGCGGATTTCCCCGTCATGCGCAGAGTAAACCCTAGACAAGCTGAACAGTCTCCGAACAAAAAGCCCAGCCTTGCAGTTGCAAGGCCGGGCTGATGATAATTGCAGGTTGATCGGCGTGTGCCTGATTGGTCCATGCTTTAGCTTGATGTGTAGTATTTGTTGTAGGAGTCGTGGGTGGCACCGCCGCTATAGCCATGCTTCTTGCGCTTGGCCATATCGACAAATGTCATGGCAATGCCTGCAACATTCGCGTTGAAATCATTCAAGATTTTCATCGTTTCCTGCACGGTCCAGCGGCTCGTTGAGCGCCATTTCGCAACCACGATCACCTGATCGGTTTTGCTCGCGATCACTCGGGATTCTGCCATCAGCAAGATCGGGCCAGTATCGATCACGATGAGGTCGTAGGAGTCTTTGAGGTTCTCGATGAGGGCATCAAAGGCTTTCGATCCGAAGACATCACGCGGCGTGTTGCGGGCATTTGTCAGCGGCAGAATGTGCAAGCCGGTCTGCTCGTCAATATAGGTTGCTTCTTCAAGCGTGACCTCGCCAAACAGATGCTCGATAAAGCCCCGCTCGGGTTCAAAGCCGATCACATCGGTCAGCTGCCGGCGACGGAAGTCGCCATCAATGATAATCGTTCTGGCGCCTGACATTGCTGACATCCGGCCAAGACAATAAGTCATCGAAGTCTTGCCTTCATCGGGTAGGGACGAGGTGATCGAGACTGTTTTCGACTCCTTGTCCAGATCAGCAAAAATGATCGAGGCGCGTAGGTTCCGGACACTCTCGGCAAAGGCAGAGAGCGGGTTGGCTATGAGATAGTCGGCGGGGGAAATATCCTTCTTGCCGAAACTCTTGAGCTTGGTCAGGAGCGGAATTGATCCGATCGAGGAGACGCTAAACATACGTTCGATATCTTCTGGTGTGCTGAAGTAATTGTCCAGCAACTCGGCCAGCAGAGCGAGACCGGCGGCAAGCATTCCGCCCAGGATCATTCCAAGTGCAATGTTAAGCTTGGTGCGCGGGAAGCTTGGCGAGCTTGGAACAGCTGCTGCGGACAGGATGCGGGCATCCGCCTTGGCATAATTTTCTGTCGAGCCCTGCTCATTATTTGTTTCAAGGTAGCGCTGATAGACGAGCCGTTTGGATTCGGCTTCGCGTTCAAGTTCGCCAAGACCCACTTGCGCCCGGTTGTTCTGGGCCAATTGTGAATTGAGCCGCTGGCGGTTGGTGCGCAAGCTGCGAACACGGCTTTCAACCACGTCCACTTCGCCTTCCAGGCTGGACACAATCCGGCCCACTTCGGCTGTGATCTGTGCACTGATGTCACGCGCTTCGCTTTCAATGCGAAGGATCTCGGGGTGACGCGGGCCATAGCGGATTGCAAGTTCGGCGCGTTGTCCGTCAATCTCGGCTTTCTGGCGACGTAATTCACCAATCACGGCCGAGCCCAGAACTTCCGCGATGCCGTCAATGCCGTTGCCGCCACGCGCCTGGATGGCGCGCACATTGTTGAGCCTTGCCTGGGCCACAGCGAGATCTGCTTCGGCATTGGTCAGGTCTGTTGTCACGCGCGTGATTTCCTGTTCGGCAAGGGAGGACCCGTCTGCATTGGTCAGGTCATAGGCGATCATATAGGCTGTGACCGCGCTTTCCGCTTGGCGGACCTCTTCCCGAAGGGCGCTGAGTTTCTCTTCCAGAAAGCCCGTTTCACGTTTGTTGGCTTCGAATTTGGCGTTGAGTTGATCAACTTCGTATTCCTTAGCCACCGTATCGGCGATCTGTGCGGCGAGGGTCGGAGACTCGCTGGTTGCAAGGATGTCGATGATGTAAGTCGCGCCGACGCGTGTCACGTTGACCTTGCTGCTCAAAATGCTCACAGCCGTCTCGAATTCACGTTGGGCTTTTTCCTCGGCCGTTTCGATGACGGCGCTTGCGCCTTGATCTGACCCGCCAGGCAAGACGCCTTTGACAAAGTTCTTTGCCCGCTGGATCAAACCCGGCTCGGCATTTGGATCATATCCGAGCGAGGGGTTGAATTCGGGCAAGGTCTGCAATTGTAGGCGACCAACCACTTTGGACAGAAGTGTGCGGCTGCGAATGACCTGAACTTCAGTATCAATGGCAGCGGTCGTCGTGCTGATCCCTTCGCGGAACCCTTCGACGATCGACGTATCACGGCTATCGACGATGACGCGTGTACTGGTCGTAAACACCGGTGTCATGCGAACGGTGAGGGCGGTGATGGCGGCGACGGTCAGAACGAACGTCAACACCATCAACCAGAACCGCCGTCTTACGACCTGCAAGATCTTCTGAATGTCAATCAGCGCATCTTCTTTTGCGGCGATTGGCAAGCCATAGCTCGGATAGGTCGATGCAACATCGACGGGGGGATAGGCTTTGTTCACGAGGCCGGTCTCCGGATTTTTACACTACACTGGTGGGAGGAGAGAACTACGGGTGGAACCGTAGTTCAAATCCAACGATGTTCTGGTTAAATTCTTCGGTGAAAACCGTGGAGTCACGGTTTGTGTAACGGTAGAACGCTTCGAGGTGCACTCTCTTGTTAAACTTGTAGATGCCACCGAAACCAACATCGAAGAAGGTATCGTCACGATCAAAGTCTTCAAACTCGGTGTCGAAAATTCCACCATCAGCATAGACTGTGAAATTACGGCGAAGTTCGTGGTCGATACGCAGATTACCACTGTTTGAGGTCGCTGCGGCAGCTTCGATCAGGCCAACATCTGTTGTCCGGCGAGATCCGGTCAGTGTGACCGTTGTCAGCCGTGTCGGGAACCATTGCAGGCGCCCATCAACGCTCAAGCCTGAAATGTCGGCAAAGAGAGGAGAGTCACGGTTCTCTTCGAGATAGCCAACGGCGATGTCGCCGCGGAATGGTGCGGCCAATTCAAAGTTTACGCCGCCTTGGACCGTAAAGCCTGTTGAATCCCGGCTTGCGGCGACCCCGCTTGGCAGCTGGGTCAGATTGTCAAAGTCACGCTGGAAATAGCTTGCCTGTGTAAAGACGGCAAAATCGCGTGTGACAGCATAGGCCGCGCGACCGGTTACGGTGTGGCGCAGATTATCACGGAAGTCCTGATCAATGTCACCAACTGTGGTGGTTTCCACATCATTGAAGTTCTGGTCGCGAATGTCATAGCCAAGGCGCAGCTGGATACGGTCACGTTCATATGCGCCGCTGATACCGCCGCCGAATTCGTTGACGCGAACTGGTTCGCCAAATTCGTCCAGAATGGAGATTTGCGTCCGTTGTTCATGCCGGCGTGATCCAAACCCGAAAGCAGTGACATTGAAATTCCGGTTAACGTCCAGTCGGCCACGAACGCCGCCGCGGACATTGGTTACGCTTTCGCTGCCTTCATTGATGAATTCAAAATGCTCGACCTGAGCATCAGCACCAACTTCATGGCGGGACCACGTCGACCGTAAGTCGACTTCCGGACGGATGGTGAAGGCGAAATCACTTACCTCATTCTCTTCGGTCGCGAACACATTGTCGATAAAGTAACCGCCCAGGCCAAGCGATGACCGTGCTTCGACCGCACCAAGACGGACAGGCTCGGGATCAAATTCTGGCTGTGGGCGTTCGAGAACGCCGACATTCCGATCACGTTTGAAAAACTCCTGAGCGGTCGCCGTTTGCGCTGTCATCGCGGCAATACCGACGCCTATAAGTGCTAAACTTCTAAATCCTAACATGATACTCACTTCCCAATACCTGTTGCCGCAAAGGCGTAAAATACAAAAATACTACTCGTGGGATAAGCAAGATCAATGCCAATCCCGAATTGATGGTCCCCTCTGTGTGACCCCCTTGGTCACCCACAATCGGTACCGAAATATGGCGCTACTGTATAAAAATCAGGTCAACATTCTGATCGCCAAAGTGGCACTTCGTTAAGTTTAAGGCCGATAGCCTTAACCTCGACGGAGTCCCTCTCGCAAAAAAGCTAACCCAAATATTCAATGTTTGCAAAGCTTTAAGGCTGTTGGAGTCCCTTTGGAACGTTCGGCCTTACCCAATGAAGATGTTATAGGTATAGCCTTGTGTCTGCTAGAAGACCCTCTCAAGCACGCGGATGGTGTCGCCCGGGCGAACTTTGAGGTCAGGGGAGAGCCGGACCCGTTGTTCTTCTGCATCATCAATTCCGCGAATGCCGATCACCTTTTTATTGGCGCGATAGGAGAAGCCTTGCGCCGTTGCGACGGCATTAAGAACGGTCAGTGAATCTGTGTAAGGGTACTCGCCCGGCAGGCCGACTTCGCCCAAAATGTAGTAAGGACGGAAGTTGATGACCTCGGCACTTACGCGTGGTTTCAACAGGATACCGCCATCGAGCAGCCGTGCCTCAAGCTCGCGTTGAAATTCGCGAACCGAGCGACCTGCAGCGGGAACTTCGCCTACAAGGGGAATTGAAACCTGTCCCGTTCCGTCCACAAGGAACTCACCGGACATGTCTTCTTCGCCGAATACTGTGACACGAAGCCTGTCGCCATTGCCCAAATTGTAAGCGGCATTATTTGTGGCGACGGTTTGAACCTGCGCGACGGGGGTCGGTTCCGCGGTGCGTGTGGTCGATGTTTCGCAAGCTGTGATCAACGTCAACGCAAGTGCGCTGGAGAGAAGCATCAACCAGTTTTGTAGTCTCATTTTTCGACCCTTTTCGTTTTTTCTGTCCCAATTATAGCCAGACAGTCTATGTTGTAATAAATCTGACGTCGCTACGCATAAAGCATGCCGCCGTCAGTTTGCCGCTCAGATATGCACCTGTATCGATGCCGATACGGCGAAAATCCCGATATGGCGAAGAGATCGGCGTGTGGCCGTGAACGACGATCACTCCAAAACTGGAATTGTCGTTCAAGAATTCTTCTCGAATCCAAAGCGCATCTTCTTCGACCTGTTCTTCCACTGGCTTACCTGGCCTTAAGCCAGCATGAACAAACACATAGTCGCCAATTGTGGCAGAAATTTCGAGTGTGTTCAAAAATCTTCGATGTTCGGGTGGCATGGCTTCATTGATCGCGTCGCACGCCACAATCCATTCCTCGCCAACGGTGCGAATGCGCGGCGGCCGGACCTGATAGGAGGTCAATGTCTCCAGACCGCCATAGCCGGCCCAGCGCGGCCCGAAAGAGGGATCGCTCATAAACTTGAGCAAGGCTTCTTCATGATTGCCTTTCAGGAAGATGCATTGGTATTTGTTCACCCGGTCAGATAGCAGGAAGTCGATCACTTCGCGTGACTGGAACCCTCGGTCGATATAGTCGCCAAGGAAAATCAGGATGACAGTTTGGTCTTGCGCGTTTTCGCTTATGTCCGTTTCAATTTTCTCGAATAAACGTTCCAGCAGATCCGCGCGGCCATGGACGTCGCCAACAGCATAGACGCAAATACCATCAGGCACCGAAGAATCGGTGACTGCGGGCAGGTCCAAGGCGGCTGTCGAGGCCTTGCTCTCCAGGCCGGGGTCCGGTTGTCCGCGCACTTTGCCTAAGGCCGTGCGAAAAAATGCATGTGCCTGATCGTACCAGCGATAGAAATGCTCGAGAGCCTTTCGCCGGGTGGCGTCGGTAAATTGCCTAAACTGATCGAGCTCTTTGCGCACGCGTTATTGTCCGTTCTTTTGGGCTGCTATTCGCAGGTCAGATATAAGCAAAGTAGGTGCCACACTAACATAAAGCACATTGTTTCGAATGCAAAACGTCGCCGCAGCTTCAACTGATAATTGTGCGGCTATGATCGAGATAGGATGGTGGCCTTTCGAGCGGCGATTTCGTCTTGATACCCGCGAGAAAAATTAACGTTCCAACGGGCATGGAAGCGGCGCTCGGTGGACCCGAATCGGGCTTTAAACTGGCCGAATTGGCTGGATATCGCTTGTTTCAGGTGTCCTGCGGCTGATATGAGGGGTGCGCGCTGCTTGAGGATGAAGGTGCCGTCTGCACAGTGCTTTGCGGCGGTGCCGCGGCCCATCCGGTAGGCGCGGCCGTCAATATAGTCCTGACTGATCTGGGTCTTGCGAACGATGTGTGAAACGGTTGGCTCGGGTGCAAAGCCGGTTTTGTAGCCGGCGGAGACGACATCCCGGAAAAAGGCCGTTTCGCTGCCCATAGCATAGGTTTGCTTTCGCGTGGCATCTGGTCCGATGTCTTCATTGAAACGTAGCCCGGCCTGCAGGAGACTGGATCTGATGGCCATGTTCGGTCCGTAAATGCGATCAGGATCAATTGGGCCGGCTGGAAGGTTCTCTCTTTGGGCATAGAGTTCTTCAAATCGGGGTTTCTGCGCCAGCATCCAGGCAGCTGGTTTCTCGTCGAATAAGGGGATGATCGATCCGCCAAACGCGTCAATGTCCGGCATTGCCTGAAAGGCGGACTGCCAAGCGTGCAGGAAGTTCGGGTGAGGTATGGAATCATCATCCGACATGATGATGATGTCGCTCTGAATGGCCGCAAGACCTGTATTCATTGCACAATTCTTGCCCGATCTGGGTTCATAAAGCAAATTTAGAGGCAAGTCAGACTGGAATGCAGAAATGATACCTGGCGTATCATCGGTGGAAGCATTGTCTACAATATGTAGTCTGTACTTAACACTTTGGCTGTCGAGCGCCTTATAGCCTTCCAGCGTACGCTTGAGAACATTTGCACCATTGTGTGTGGCGATCAGGATGTCGAGGTCGGTCATGCTCGTCACCAGGGATATGCGAACCAATCTTCACGCAACCCAACCCGTATCAAGCCCTTGTCGATGGTGGTGCTCAGATAATCGGAGTGTCGGAATGAGCGGTTCAAGCGGGCCATTCGTTGCATATGGGTGTCCCAAATTTTTACCCCCTGAGGATCGGTCCGGCGCAAATTGATCAGCCTGCGCAAATAGTGCCGTCGATAACGTGCCATCATGGCTCTTCCGTCCGTGGGACCAAAGGCTATTTTCGCATATCGGTGGAGGAAGAGATACCAGTCAAAAAGATGGAGTTTGAGAGGGCTGACTTCCAGTTCGGTTACCGTCGTGTCGTGAACACGGGTGAAGGCGAGGTGCTCGTGGACAAATCCCATTTTCCATTCGGTCAATACGCGCAGGGCGGCGTCGGTATCGGCTGCATTTTCGACGAGATCATAGAAGGGAAGGCCGACCGGAATTGCGCGTGTTCTAATCAGCACGTGCGGTCCCATGATCATGCCTTCATTCTCGAAAAAGCGCCTCAGAGCGGTTTTTCCGTCGAAAACGGTCTGGTTTTTAGGCCATAACGGGTCGTGAATGGCGCCGTTAATGTCGCGTTTGCAGCCAACAAGGCCGATTTCCGGGTCGGTTTGCCCGAGTGCAACTGTCTTCTCAATCGCCGTCTTGTGGATCGTATCGTCGGCGCAAAGCATGCGAAACCATTCGGTGCCGGGCGGAATCGCAGCGATCGCGCTGTTCCAGTTCTCCATTTGAGGCAGCAATTTATCATGTCGCACAAGGATTAATGGCACATCGCGGTCGACGAAATCGGCAATAATATCGGCTGTGCCGTCGGTTGAAGCATTGTCGATCACGACATGCACAAGGTTCGGATAGGTCTGTGCTTGAACGCTTTCGAGTGTTTCGCGCAGATAAGTCTCGCCATTGTAAACGGGCGTCAATACCGCAACTTTCGGCCAATCTTGCTGAGGCGTCGTTTGAATATTCATTCTACAATTTCGGCTCTTACCGTCAAAATCTACTAAAATGGCATGTATTGGACTGTAATATCACGTTTTTGATGCAACAGGTATGCCAGCTTGATCTTTTGCAATCAGTTTTCTCGCCAGATCAATAAGTTCAGCATAAGCCATCCTGTCGCACAGAAGCAGTAGCAAACCATAGAGCCCGACACCAATGGGAACACAGACAAGCAACGTCTCGAAATATGTTGCTCCCATCAACCGGCCATAGTCGGCGATCAGGAAAACAACCACGCCCATCAGCGTTGCGTTAATGGCTGTCATACCAACAGCCTGCCACATATCGGCGAGGCGCCCTCCCATCAGCCCTAAAAGCGACCGGAAAACGGGAATGATCAGGATGATATTGCCGATCAGATAAGCGGCCGCTGTTCCCACCAGCCCATATTGGGTGCCAATCAGAAAGGCGATCACAACCACGATTGTTGTCAGAATCGTGTATTTCAACAGAACATCGGTCCTTCCGAGTGTCATAAACATGGATCCTTGCGCGCTTGAAAGGCTCTGAAAGGCACCAATAGGGGCCAAAATAGCCAAAATTGGAGCTGCAGGTAGCATTTTCGGTCCCAAGAGAAACCCGATCAGCGGCTCGGAGAGGGCTGCGATCCCGGCCATAAGGGGGAATGAAATCAGCGCGATCACGCGAAAAACGCGTAAACAGGCGTGTTTTACGCGCGGTAGATCTGTTTGTATTGTCGACAAGGTCGCGAGCAGGACACTGGCGATGCCCCATGCAAGGAACTGGATCGGCAACAGCATGATCCGATAGGCTATCGAATAGAAGCCCAAAGCTGTATCGCCGAGGACGCGCGCAATAATGAAATTGTCGCTATTGCGGGCGAAGAAATTAATGACCTGCGCGCCAAGCAAGTTTGAAATGAACGGGATAATCGCTTTGATTTCCCTGAAATCGAAGGTCAGGCCGATCGGGACCTTTGCAAATATCCACAACAGCAATGATTTGAGGGCAAACATGGTTAATTGCTGCCATACGAGCGCCCAGGCCCCTGCGCCGTTATAGGCGGTGTAGATTGCTACGGCGATACCTGCGGTGCTCGATGTGATTTCGATCAGAGCCAATTCGCGGAATTTGAACTTGCGTAACAACCAGGCGCCAGGAACGACGCTGAAACAATTCAAGAGCAGGGCAAAGGCCAAGGCTTGCAGAATTGGCTCAGCGCGAGGCAAGTTGAACCCGTCAGCGACGATGCCGGCGGTCATAAACACAATCACGGTCAGCAGAGTGCCCATAAACAGGTTTGTGAAAAACGCTGTCGACCAGAAGGCTCTGGAGGGGGCCTGGGCGCGGACCAGGGCGGGACCGATGCCCATATCATTGAACATCATCATGAACAGGACGATCGGCATGCCCACAGCCAGAATGCCGAAATCGGCCGGGTCCAGCAACCGCGCCAGGACGGGCAGGATGAGCAGTGCCGAGGCAATGCGGGCGAGGCTGGCAACTGAATTCCAGGCTGCGCCTTTGGTGGCGGTTTGAGTGAGCTGGCTCATATGCTTCTGCTGGTTGGGTCCGCACAAGTCTGCGCAGGGTTATACTCTGTTTATGCGTGGATCATGCCAGAGTGACACAATCAAGATTTAAGTTTCCATGTTAACCAATGCAATGCCTGCCAGATATGGAGATTTCGCAATCATTTTGCTTGCCTGTTAGGCTTTGATCAGCGCGGTTAAGCGCCCCTAGCGCAAACTGAGAAACAAAGCGGCAAAGCGCATTGCGCGTGCGGGCCTGCCTGCCATAAATTCTGTCCTGAAATGCCACACAAGACTACGGCCAAGACCGCGCACGAGGGACCCTCCGAGCGGTCCGGTGGCGGCCAGCTGTTTGAGGTCCGCCTTGATCTGAGGGGTCGTCAGCACTTCGTTGCAGCCATATTTTGACAAGAGCGCTCTACGCAAGCTGTTACGTTCCACCTCGTTCAAGGCGGATTGGTGTTCGCCGTCGGCAACCGCTCGAAGGTCTTGCAAAGCATGGTCCCACAATTTCTTGCGGGCCATAATGGAGGCTCTCTGGATCTGCGCTGTGCGGGTCAAAGCCGCAGACAGCGGCTCACCGGGGCCACCTCCTGGCAAATAGGCTGTCAGGGGAAGGCGATCAAAAGCGGCTTTGAAAATGTGCTGGTCATAATCAATCCATTTGGCGTTCCGGTCTGCGGCCGCAAACTGATGGCCTTTCTGTCCCCGTACGCCGGCATGAACGCGCTGCTCAAATATGATCTTGTCGGTTGAAATGCTTTGACCTTCCGCTGCGAGACGGATCAGCATGTCATAATCTTCGGAGGCGATCATATCTGTGTTGAACGGTCCCGCACGATTGTACAGAGAGCGGGCGACCAGCATGGCTGGCTGGTGGACAAAGAAGTCCTCCATTGTGGCGATCAGAAAATACTCTGATGGGCGTGTGTCCCAATACCCCGTTTCCTTATAGGTCTTGGGACTCTTCTGATCCGCCTGTTCGAACCGGATATGGCGGCCATAGGTGAGCTCAGCGCCTTTGTTTTCGGACATAAGCAAAGTTAACGTCGCCAGAGCATCGGGGCGGGGCAGGTCATCATCGTCGACGATCCAGATGTGCGTGCCGGATGTTGCGGCAATGGCCTGGTTCAGACTGTCGGCTTTGCCGGAATTGGGTTTGGACAGCATGCGCACTGCGTCAGCAAAGCTCGCGATAACAGTCTGCGTGTGGTCGTCCGAGCCATCGTCGACAATCAGGATTTCATCAGGCGGGCGGGTTTGATCAAGTACGGCCTGAACGGTTTCGCGCAAGAGGTCCGCCCGGTTGAAGGTCGGGATAATTACCGAAACAGTTATGGCGGACCGAGACATATCAGATCGGGGGGATTTTTCCGTGGGGGTGTTCACCATGATTTCCTTGCCAGACC
>CAZXXY010000019.1:26337-29105 GCA_964644755.1 uncultured Hyphomonas sp.
TTGAGCGGGCAGAGTAAATGAGCGTTTCTGTAATTATGGCCGTCTACAATGCCGAGAGCTTTGTGGAACGCGCTTTGAGGAGCGCGATGGACCAGACTTGCGAACCGGACATTATTATCGTTGATGACGCGTCGACAGACCGCACGGTCGAGACTGTTGAAAATCTGATTGCTGATTATCCCAAGGCCACACTCATTCGTCAGTATAGAAATGCTGGTCCGGCGGCGGCGCGAAATCAGGCCTTGAGTGTTGCGCAAACCGATTGGGTTACGCCTCTGGATGCGGATGACTATATTGCGCCTGACAGACTCGAGAAGATGATGGCGATTGCGATTGATCGTGATTGGGATGCAATCGCGGATGACCAGATCCGTGTTGACAGCTGGGATGAGGATGCAATCCAAAAACGGCTCTGGTCGGATGAAGATTTTGGTAGAATGGATCTGTCGCTTGCGCGGTTTGTGCGTGAAAACATCATGACCCATACCGGCTTGGGACGCGAGTTGGGATATATCAAGCCATTGATGCGGAATGACTTTCTTCACGATAATGGCCTGAGGTATGACGAAAATATGCGCCTGGGTGAAGATTATGATCTTTATTGCCGGCTGATGGCCAGAGGTGGCCGCTTCGGTCTGGTTGACCCGATGGGCTATATTGCACACGAAAGACCCGGTTCGCTCAGTCGGCATCATCGCCCAGAGGATTTGCGCCAGGTTCTATTGGCTGATCGGCGCTTGCTTGGGATGCGGGCGATCAGCCCCGATGCACGCAAATATCTGCACGAACATGCTATCTTTAGTCACAAGAAGTGGGCGTGGGCGAGGCTGCGGGAGGCTTACCATAATCGTGAGTTCTTTAATGCGCTCGCATGCTTTGCGGCGCCGCCCCAAGTCATCGCTGAACTCTTCTCGCTGCTTGGGAAGCAGGTTGAAAAACGGTTTAGGACACCTTGAGCTGGATCGTTCAATTTTGACCTTTTACAGCCGGCTAAATGCCCCGCCAAATTCTATATATTTTTTCTAGCTTTGCTGGCTGTTGCATGCTTGATAAGTGCAACTGACAAGATTGGGATAGGCCAGACAGATGACGGCTACAATTGCGGCTATTGCAAATCTAAAGGGCGGTGTGGGCAAGTCGACCACGACGGTGATGTTGGCCGATAGCCTTGCCTATTATTTCGGGCTGAATGTCCTCGTGCTTGATCTCGATGCACAAGCCAATTCAAGCCAGATGCTCTTGACCGAGCAAGGCGTCCATGCGGCTTCCGAGCAAGGCAAGGGCACACACCATTTGCTCGGTCAGTTCTTGGAAGGACGCAAAGCGGCGGCCGGACCTTTTATCATGCCAAATGCGGTTTCGCTCGAAGAATTGCGGGCGGCCGAGATGAAATCCGAGCGGCTTGGCTGGATTTCAGCTTTGCCAGCGCATCCGCAATTACGAATGGATGAGCTGACTTTGGAAGAAGAATGGTATTCGCGCACCGGAACGCCGACAACGCTCGCCGAGGCTCTGGCGCGACATTTCCAGAACGGATTTGATGACCTGTTGCCGCTTTATGATGTGATCTTGCTTGATTGCCCGCCGCATCTTTCGCCCTTGTCACGCGCAGGGCTGGCTGTGGCCGATGTGTTTGTGATCCCGACACTGGCGGATGCTGTGTCCTCTTGGGGGACCAAACAGTTTGTTTCATGGGTCAGCGAAAATGTCCGGGCGGATCTGCTTGATCGTAGCTTTTCGGTGATCACCCGTTTCAAGAACACGAATTATGCGCGCCAGATGCGTAGCGAGTTGCAAAACGTCTATCTTAAAGACATCTGGTTTGGCCCGACCATTCCTGAATCCGTACAAGTGCTCAACGCAATGGATCGTCCGGCTCCAGACAGCTATGATACATTTCGCGGCAAATACGGGAAGATGCGCGGAGACATTCGCCGCTTGTCCGAAGAGTTTGTAGAGTTTCTACATGCCCGAAAATGGAACGAGTCTTTCAAATTGGTCCGGAGCTGATCCCATGGCAACAGACTCTGATCAGGACGCTTTCACAAAGCTGGACAAATTTTTTGATGAATTGCGTTTGGAGATAAGGTCCAATCCGGATTTGGCCGCAAGGCTCGTCAAAGCCATTGGCGCAGACGTGACCTTTGAAGGGGCGTTGGCCGCTAAACTCGTGAATCCGCGTGAATTGGCCAGCACGTCTGACGAGGCCGGGTTTCGGGCAGCTTTCCTCCAGATGACTTTGGCTGAAACCAAGTCAGTCCTCAGGGCGCACAATCTGGCGTCTGCGGTTGATATGAAAGGGCTCAATCAGGATGCTCTTATTGATATGGCCTATCAGCGCGCTGTCGCGAAAGCGGCGGAGCGTAACACTTGATTCTCCAAATGGTTCTAGACACCATTCCAGAATGACCTCACGGAATGGATAGCTTATGCGCGCAGCGATTTTCGGGGCGAATGGCGGAATAGGACGTGCTTTATCCGGGTACGGTTGCAACAAAACTGTCGACGCCGAGAGTAGCGGCAAGCATTTTGATTGGGCGGGTCAGGAAATTCCGGCCTAGATTTCTTGTCTCCAACAGAAAATGGCGGACCCGAAAGCCCGCCATTTTTGAATGTGTCCGGAGAGGCGAGGGCTACTCGACCCCTTCGCCCTTAAGCATGATCGAATTGCCATCTTCGGTATCGGGATCTCCGTTCTTTTTATGCATCGCCATCACGACGCCAGAGAGGGCCAGGATCGCAATCAGGTTCGGGAAGGCCATCGAGGC
>CAZXXY010000020.1:0-28914 GCA_964644755.1 uncultured Hyphomonas sp.
CTCTACATGTTACCATCAGACCGATTCAGTTTTGGAGATTATCGTATGCTCGACACTATAACGACAGCTCTTGAACCCTTTGGCTTGGGGGAAAAGCTGACGGGGGGGCTTGCCGTTTCTCTGGGCTTGCTGGTGGTGCTGGCCCTCGCATTCCTCGCTTATCTGATTATGCGATATGGCGTTGTGGCAATGCTGATGGGAGTAACTTCCAAGTCGCGGACAAAGCGTGACGATACTTTGGCGAAGATGAAAGTCTTCTCCCGAATTTCCCATGTGGCGCCCGCAGCTGTCATATATGTTCTCGGGCCTGCTGTGTTTGCGCATATTCCTATCGCGGCGCACGGGATAGAGACGGCGAGTCTTCTCTATCTGACTTTGATGGTCGTGCTGTTTCTGGATGCGCTTATGAATGCGGCTCTGGCGATTTACAAAACTTACGATATTTCAAAGACATTTCCGATTACCAGCTTTGTCCAGATCGCCAAAATGCTCCTATACTTCTTCGGGGCCATAACGGTGCTGTCACTCCTTCTAGGGCAGTCACCTTTTGCTCTATTCGCCGGACTGGGCGCGATGACGGCGGTTTTGATGCTTGTCTTCAAGGATCCGATACTGGGCTTCGTTGCGGGTATCCAATTGTCTGTGAACAAGATGGTCTCGGTTGGCGACTGGATCGAGATGCCGAAGTTCGCGGTGGACGGCGACATAATAGAAATTGGCCTGACCACGGTTAAGATCCGTAACTTTGACAAGACCGTTACGACCATTCCAACACAGTCACTGATCAATGATAGTTTCAAAAACTGGCGCGGAATGCAGGAAACGGGCGGGCGGCGGATTAAGCGGTCGGTGCATATTGATGTTGGTTCAGTAAAGTTCTGTGATGGGGAAATGCTCTCCCGATTTTCACGCATTCAGTACATCGCCAACTATATCGAGGAGAAAAAAGCCGAGTTAGCAGAATTCAATACAAAGGCGGGTGTCGACACGTCCACTCTGGTCAACGGTCGGCATATGACAAATCTGGGTACTTTCCGTGCCTATGTAGAGGCCTACTTACGCGCGCATCCCCAGATCAGTCAGGAGTTTACATTCCTTGTACGCCAACTTCCTCCAACCGAAAATGGCCTGCCGATTGAGGTCTATGTGTTTACGACGACGACCAATTGGATTGAGTATGAGGGTATTCAATCCGATATATTCGATCATCTGCTCGCCGCTGCAATGGAGTTTGACCTCAGACTGTTTCAGAACCCTACCGGAGCAGATTGGGTTCGCGGGGCAGCCACTTAGGACACTGCCAGCAAGATTGAAAGCGTAAACGAGATGTGAACGATTTGAGTCTAATTGGACCAAGTGCTCAACGAGAGCCTTGTATTCGATCCTTATTCCGTAGAAAGCGTCTTCTATATGTCCAATCAAAATCGGCTGACCTCAACTGTCAAAGCGCCTTCGATCGCACACATCATCGCAAATGAACTCGGCATCAGTGAACGCCAGGTTGCTGTCACGCTTGAATTGCTTGAGGAGGGGGCGACCGTGCCTTTCATAGCCCGCTATCGCAAAGAGCGCACAGGCGGCCTCGACGACACGCAATTGCGATTGCTGGCTGAACGCCTCGACTATCTGACCGCGCTGGGGAAGCGCCGCGAGACGGTCCTAAGTAGTATTCGCGAGCAGGGAAAGCTATCTGCCCAGTTAGAGCAGGACATCATGTCAGCGACGACAAAGGTCGCATTGGAAGATTTGTATGCGCCCTACAAACAAAAGCGCCGCACCAAGGCGACAATGGCGAAGGAAGCCGGGCTTGAGCCATTGGCCGAGCGGCTGCTGAATGACCCGAGCATCGACCCTGTGCGCGAAGCCGGCGCGTTTGTTTCAGCGAAGAAAGGCGTTGCTGACAAGAAAGACGCCTTGGAGGGCGCTAGAAGCATCATCATCGAACGTATATCGGAGACCCCGCGTCTGGTTGGCAAGGTCCGTGAAAAGGTCTGGAGCGATGGGAAACTCGGATCTGCTCTTGTAAAGGGTAAGGAAGCAGAAGGTGCAAAGTTCTCCGACTATTTCGAATTTGACGAACCTATCAAGGACATGCCCTCCCACCGTGCATTGGCTTTGCTGCGAGGGCAGAAAGAAGGGGTTTTGCGGGTCAAACTTGCCGTCCCCGTAGAGCCGAAGCGAGAGCATCCTGCAGTTGGGATGATCCGGTCCGAGTTCGGTTTTGCCAAGAAGGGACGTGCGGCCGATGACTGGCTCGTCGAGACGGCCGATATGGCTTGGAAGACCAAGTTGGCTCCGGCGAGCTCGAATGATCTGATCAGCCGCTTGAAAGAAACCGCCGATCAGGAAGCGATCAAGGTCTTTTCGCGCAATATGCACGATTTGCTTTTGGCCGCACCGGCTGGTCCGAAGACGGTTATGGGAATTGATCCGGGTATCCGGACCGGCTGTAAGATTGCTGTCGTTGATGCGACCGGTAAATTCGTCGATTCCGAGACGATTTACCCGCATGAGCCTAGACGTGATTGGGCAGGTGCGCTCGCAGCAATGGCGAAGCTTTGCAAGAAACATAATGTCGAACTTGTCTCGATCGGCAATGGGACCGCTGGCCGCGAGACTGAAAAGCTCGTCGCTGAATTGTCCGAGAAGATGCCGGAGCTGAAACTAACCCGCATTATGGTGTCGGAAGCGGGTGCCTCTGTCTATTCGGCGTCCGAATTGGCGTCCAAAGAGTTTCCGGATCTTGATGTGAGTATTCGCGGGGCGGTCTCGATTGCTCGCCGTTTGCAAGACCCGCTGGCTGAGCTGGTAAAGATTGACCCCAAGGCGATTGGTGTGGGGCAGTATCAGCATGATGTCGACCAAAGCGCGCTTGCCCGCTCACTTGATGGGGTCGTCGAAGATTGCGTGAATGGCGTCGGCGTTGACGTCAACACCGCGTCCGCTCCGTTGCTCGCAAGGGTGTCGGGGCTCAACGCGACGATTGCTGAAAACATTGTAGCTTATAGAGATAAGAACGGACCGTTTACCTCCAGAGCACAGCTAAAGAAGGTACCGCGACTTGGCCCGAAAGCCTACGAGATGGCCGCTGGCTTCTTGCGGATAATGAATGGCGCGAACCCGCTTGATGCCTCGGCTGTGCATCCGGAGGCTTACTCGGTTGTCGAGAAGATTGCCAAGAAGACAGGGCGCAAAATTGATCTGATTATTGGTGATAAGGGGTTCTTGTCGAAGCTGCGGCCCGAAAGTTTTGCCGATGATAGGTTCGGTATTCCAACGGTGGAAGACATACTGTCCGAGCTCGAAAAACCTGGGCGTGACCCACGGCCCGAGTTCAAGACAGCCACGTTCAAAGAAGGCGTCGATAAAGTCTCCGATTTGAAAGAGGGCATGCGCCTTGAAGGGGTTGTGACGAATGTTACCGCGTTCGGCGCGTTCGTCGATATTGGCGTTCATCAAGATGGATTGGTGCATGTCTCCGAGCTCGCGGACACGTTCATCAAAGACCCACATACCGTGGTGAAGACGGGACAGGTTGTAAGTGTCCTTGTGAAAGAAGTAGACGTCCAGCGCGGCCGTATCGGCTTGAGCATGAAGCGTATAGCTGGTGAGAAAGCCCCCAGAGGAAAAGTCAAAACGGGGGCGATGCCGGCAAAAATGACGGAGCCGTCAAGCAGCCCGTTTGATGCGCTGGCTGCGCTACGTCGATAAATATATAGTATCCAGTTGAGAGAAGGGCGTGGTCAACGCGCCCTTTTCGAGCACAAGGGACGTTTACTTGCTGCGTCGCCCAATGACAGGATTGTTGGTGTCGGCGATCAGAGTCTCTGAAAGGGCATCCCGTTGGGCATCAATGGTTTGGCGACTTGCGTCAAACTCTGCCAAGAGGTCTCCTTCAAGAGTGCGTCCGGTTGGCAAACGCAACGTCATCGCATTGACATGGCGGCCATTGATCAAAACTTCATAGTGCAGGTGCGGTCCTGTCGAAGCGCCGGTGGAGCCGACATAGCCAATAATATCGCCCTGCCGAACACGGCGACCTTTGCGAACACCCGGGCCATAGCGTGACATGTGGGCATAGGCGGTTTCGTAGCCATTTGCGTGCTGGATACGTACGTATTTTCCATAGCCGCCATATCTCGAAGCGCGTTCGACGACGCCATTGCCTGCTGCAAATATGGGTGTACCGGAGCGGGCCGCAAAGTCGGTTCCCTTGTGCAGTCTTGAATAGCCTGAGATCGGATGACGGCGGCGTCCGAAACTGGATGAGAGACGCGCGCCGTTGATAGGTGTTTTCATCAGGAAGCGGGTCGCACTTTTACCGTCAGCGGTGAAGTAATCAACAATGTTATCGTCACTTGGAGTGTGGCGGTAGAAACTTCTTTCCAATGCGCGGCCATTGAGCGAAGCAAAAAGAATTTCGCCCGAACTTACGAAATTCCCGCGTTCGTCAACAAGAGTTTCATAAAGAATCTCGAACTCGTCGCCAGCTTGAATCTCACGTTGGAAATCTATGTCGAATGCAAATATCTGGGCAAAGTCTGCGACTTGTTGATCTGTTGCACCAGCCTCAAGTGCGGCTTCATACAGACTGGTAGAAATAGTCGCCGCCACAAGTTTGACAGATGGTCGACTATGTACGGCTAAATCACTCGCAAAATAGTCATTGTCGGCGAGCCGCTTTGCGAACACGTGACGGCCATTTTCCGGGCTGAAAGATATGGAAAGAAGTTTGTCATCGGATTGATCGAAATTCGCCGTTATGGTCATCCCGGCGATGACCCGTCGCGGGTCTACAAGGTCGCGATCATAGAGCGATTGCAGTGCGTCCTGTGCGTCGTCGGCATCGGCTCCCATATCTGTAAGTGTTTCATATAGGGTAGAGCGTCGCTTCAGAACGCCTACACGCTCGACAATTGTTGCTGGTGAAGCATTGTCGCGCATGTCGTAAACGGGGGCGCTCGCGAGCACCAATTTGGCGTCTGCTGCAACGGGTCTTTTGTTTTGGCTTTGTAGGAATGATTCAATCTGTGAACCATAGCGAACATTCAGTTCGTGACATCCAACTGCCGAGAAAGCAACAAAAACAAGTAGAAACAAACAGTTCTTCAGGAGCCCGCCTCCCAGGTCGTCGCTTTTGTCCAGTGAGTCATCAAACACTTTACTCATTATTGTCGAAACCTACCCTAATTTACGCTACACACGCCCGCTGACTGAACAGAAGGCGCAACACTTGCTGTTTTAGCACCAAATTGCCGCTATTGTGTTAATATTCATCTTCGGCCTTATTCACTCCATGTAAAGCCATTATTGTTGAGCATAAGCAATTCTTACGCCGGATTAATATTGTGACCGAAACTTCTTCCGAAAAACGGCTTTCCTGGCGGGGACGTCTCGTACGGTTGGTGATCATATTAATCGTTCTCATACTTGTTGCATTTGTGGCGCTTTGGGTTGCTCGCAAAAATTTGGCTCTGAGTGCCATGCAATCATGGTGTTCCGGACTTGAATTGACTTGTAATGGTGAATTCTCTTCGCTTGGACTTTCTGGCGCCACTCTTGATGGCTTGGAGATCAAGCGCGGCAAGGATATTCCGTTTTCCGCAGACTCGATTGATGTGGCCTATGGCTGGAGCACGCTGACCAAGCTTCAGGTCGAAAAAATCACCGTGGATCGCCCGGTTATTCGCGGGGTCCTTGAGGATGAAGGGCTGAGCTTTTACGGGCTTGAGAAGGCATATGCTAGCGATGGCTCGGAAACGCCGTCGGACGCACCCAGTCCAGAGCTTCTGATAAGGAATGGCAAAGCCATTTTGAGCACCGTTGCGGGGGACGTGTCGGCGGATTTCGAATTGAATGGACGTCTTATCGATGATGGAAACGTATTTGTAGAGCTGACACCAGCGACGCTCGTCCACAATGATGCGAGTCTTATCTGGACTCGTGGAGATGCCAATTTGCAGTTTTCCCAAGGGGCCATGACCGGACAAATCGAAATCGACCTTGAATATGCTGATCTGGGAAATATCTCTGCGGACACGTCTCGCATTCGCGCAGACATTGTCGATCAGGATGGTGCGCTTCGCGTGCTGATGCGTGCGGAAGCCGACCAGATCCAGCAAGGGCAAAGATCCGGATCCGATATACTGGTCGAGCTTAGTGCGAGCGCAGCGCGTCCGGCTGAAGGGCAGCAGTTTGACCTGCTAACAGCACTTTCTGCCGTCTCGGTGGATGCCAGCATTGGCGCATTGAAAGACGAGGACTTTGGGGCGGGAGGCTTGGGAATTGTCGCAGACTTGCAGTCTGCAGGTCAGGAACTGGCTGGGCCAATCGCAATTGAGGCGGAATTACTCGCGAGCGAATTTGCCGACATTACTCGCCTGTCCTTGACGGGTGACTTCAATCTACTGGATCGAAATACAGATGCACTCAAGTTCGCCTATGATGGGCGCTTCGTCCTGCACGAGGTTGATGCGGCAGCAGCGAACCTTTCGGCCGCATTGGACCCCGAAAGTTTGCCCGAGGCCGTTGGTGCCCATGGTGAGCAGGTCAAACGTGTTTTGGATGAGGCGCTTGCCAATTTTGACTTCGGTGCCAGCTTCAATGCGTCTTATGACACGGGCCAATGGCGCGTCAGAGCCGGGGAGCCATCGATCCTTCAAGCGGCGACTGGATTGAAGCTGGCTATAGATCCCTTGCCCACGCGATCTTGGTTGGATGTGTCCAATGATTCTATAGAGCTAGCCGGACTGATACAGCTTGGCGGCGGGGGCGGACCAGATTTTCAAACCTTTCTCGAGGAATTGAAATGGCAACCGGGTGCGCTCAGCCTATTTGCCCGTGATGGCGTATTGCAGGATTGGAGCGTCGGCGGCTCGACGGTCTATCTGGAGTATGATGGATTATCTTTCTCACAGAATGACGGCAGCCGATTTTTCGTTGACGGTGAAGTGGCTTTGGCGGGGGAGATCGCGGATATTGAACTGGACCGGATGCGATTGTTCGGACAGCTTGAAGGTGCATATGGTTCTGAAGGCTGGCGGGTTCAAACAGCCAATTCCAAGTGCCTAGGCTTCGTATCGGACAATATCCGGTCAGGAACCGTCGCTTTGGAGCCCTTTACAATAGAGCTTTGTCCTGACGAGGGAAGATTTGTTCGGCAGGAAGGCGACGAAACTGTTGGGCAGATCTATTTGGGCAATATTCAGTTGCCATTCACTACGGGCGACAGCTCGGGCACATTTGATTTCTCAGAGGCGCAACTGGATTGGTCCTCAGGCGATGTGCTTGAAATGGAGATCGGTGGGCAGTCACTGTCATTACCAATGCGGTTTGGTGACCAGACCCTGTCGATTACAAGTGCGTTGCCGAAAGTCTCGGCCAGTGTCGGTGACGGACCTTTGCATATTGAGGCTGCGCTAGGGGGAACAGGTTTCGGTGGTACAATGATCCCGGCCAATGTAACAGCCCAGACGTTCCGCTTCGAGGGGGAGGCGGCCGAGACCGGACTTGTGGGGAAAATCTTCGCAGATATGGTTCGGATTTCGGACCAAAATGCCGATCCGCTCTACGAGCCTTTGATCTCGACGCTTGAGGCGGATTTGCGTGATGGCGCAATCGATATGCGTGGACTATTGCTCAATGAGAAGAGCCAAACCGCGATTGCCGACATTCTGTTGAAGCTGCACCTAACCGAGTTGAACGGTTCCGCACAGTTGAAAATGCGGCCACTTTCATTTGCCCCGGGCGGATTGCAGCCCACGGCTTTGTCAGAGCAATTGCGCGGCGTCCTTATCAGCACGAGCGGCGAGCTGTCGGGCCAAGCCGATTTTATCATTCTAGGGGGGGAACTGGAGGGGACGGGACATGTTGCGCTTCGTGATGTGAGTTTCGATACTTTGAAGGCCGGCACCGTAAATGGCGTAAATGGCCGAATTGCATTCCATGATATATTAGGTCTGCAAAGCGAGCCGGCCCAGGTGTTTACAATCGCAGAGATCAATCCGGGGATACCGCTGACCGATGGAGTGGTTCAGCTACAGTTGACGGGGCCTGACAGTGCACGGCTTGAAGCGGCCTCGTGGCCTTTCGGGGGAGGGATGCTTCAGATCCAACCAACCGACTGGGGCGTTGGAGATGAGAACGAGACCGTTATGCTCGAATTGACGGATATCGAATTAAGTGCACTCGTTGATATTTTCAAAGTTCCAGACCTTCGCGCCACGGGAACTGTTTCGGGCAGATTCCCGATCGAGTTTGAAGGGGCCAATATTATGTTGCGGCAAGCCATCCTGAAGGCTGATGAGGGTGGCGGAACATTGACATATATCGGTAGTAGTCTCGAAGCGATTGAGGGACGCAACCAACTTGTTGATCATGGGTTAGAGGCCTTGCAGAATTTCGAGTTTTCAGTGATGGAACTTGGTTTGGATGGCAACTTGATTGGACGATTACTGGTCAGCGTCGATTTGCGCGGAAACAATGAAGATGTGCTTGGCGGTACCGTTTTCCATTTCGGTGTCAGTGTCGATTCTGAATTGATCCCGCTTTTGACGACGTTTAGCGACTCGCGCGTCCGATCCTATGTCACCGATGCAATTTCACTCGAAAAAATTGAGCTAGAGGGCAATGTGCCTTCTGAACAGAGCGAGTAATGCATGTTCAAGAAGGGTTCAGTGATGTATGGGTAATGTGAATTTCAATGATCTAGGAGAATCTGGATGAGGAATATTGCGATCATAGCCGTTGGGTCAATTGGCCTTGTTTCGGCATGCGCACCAACCGTTAAGTTGGAGGCGCCTGACAAACCCATCGAGATCAATTTGAACGTCAAGATCGATCAGGAAGTCCGGATCAAACTGGATCGCGAAGTAGAAGACCTGATCGCTGACAATCCAGACCTGTTTTAGGAGGGTATAACATGACCAATTTTCTCTCACTTCGCTCGCTTATCGTCAGTTTCTTCCTTGCACTGGCAGTTGTACTCGCCGCGCCTGCTGCCTCTGCTGGCGATCCGGTTATCGATGCTGCGAAAGCGGCAGGCATCGTTGGTGAGCGCGCAGACGGCTATCTTGGCCTTGTTACGGGCGATGCTGAGCCTCAAGTGCGTCGTAAGGTGAATGAGATCAACGCAAAGCGCCGCGCCCTTTATGAGCGTCTGGCAGCGGAGACCGGCACAACAGTCGAGCAAGTTGGTATTATTACCGGCGAAAAGCAGTTCAATCAGACCGTTTCGGGGCAATTCGTTATGGATGCTGGTGGCAACTGGACGGCGAAGCCTTAAGGGCATCGGTTTCGGGTGCTTTTACAATCGAAAATGCTAACGAGGTGCCTGCGAATCGGATACTAAGTCCGTTTACGCTATGAGACAGGTTGCAGCATGGTTGATTCGTCCTTTTTGAGTGCTTTTATCGCGTCGCGGATTTGCCATGATATGGTTTCCCCGATTTCCTCCGTCGCTTCTGCCTTAGAGATGCTGGACGATGAAACCCTCGAAGAAGAGATGCGCGGACCATCAGAAGATTTGCTGCGTGACGGTGCCCGCAAATTACAAGCTTACATTATGTTTCTGCGCTACGCATTTGGGTCGATGGGGATGTCCGACTCAATAGCCGACATTCACGAGGCAAAGCGCATTACAGAAGACTATGTAAACTTGCATCGACCGTCGATAGAGTGGGATGTGGACACGGCCCACTTCACATATCACCATGTTCGATTGCTGATGCACATGGTGCTCTACGGGATAACGTGTTTGCCGCGGGGCGGCACAATTTCTGTCGAAGTGCGTGACCATCATGGACTGCCTTCTTTGGTGGTCCGTGCCAGAGATAAACGTCCGAAACTAAAGCCGGAGATCGTTGCTGCGATCGCTGGTGAGGTTCCTGACGACGGCTGGAACAGTCGCAATGTAAATGTTCTTTTTGCTACACAGGTCGCACAGGAGCTTGGAACGACAATAAGCGCCAATGCGACGAGCGACACCGAAATTGTTTTCGCTGCGAACAAGCTTGCTCTGAATGCGAGTTTGAATCGGGAAGGAATTTCTTAACTTCAGTCCCTTATCCAAAGTTCAGGGCGAAGACTTCAACACGTCTTAAAGTTAGGATCTACTATGAAAAACTGCCTTATCGTCGACGACTCGCGGGTTGTTCGTAAGGTCGCTGGCCGGATTATTCGTGATTTGCAATTTGCGGTTACTGAGGCTGGCGATGGCGCTGATGCCCTCGAACAATGTCGCGAGCAAATGCCCGACGCCGTTTTACTGGATTGGAATATGCCAGTCATGAACGGCATGGATTTTCTTCGGGCCCTGCGCCGCGAAGAACATGGCGACAAGCCAATTGTTGTCTTTTGCTCTACCGAGAACAATGCCGATCATATTAGCGAAGCGATTCGGACTGGTGCAAACGACTTTATTATGAAGCCCTTCGACGCGTCGATTATCGAGAGCAAGTTTTCCGAAGTTGGCCTTATATAGCCTTTAATTTGCCCTTTTCGGGTGTTTAGAAGTTTCTGTTAATAAAATTGCCTCAGTCTGGCGGTAACTGACAATTTCGCCGAGTGGAACAATTGTATGGAAAATTCGGGCTACAACGAAATTGCGGACTTGGCGTTACGCAAAACTGGACAGGTTTTTGGTGCAAATCACCGCTATTTGGTAGAAGCTCGCCTCGCTCCGATTTTGCGCCGAGAGAATTTTTCTGATCTCGATGAGCTGGCCCAGTGTTTGGTGGCGCGCCCGAACCCTGCATTTGAGGCCGAAGTGGCTTCTGCCTTAACCGGAAAAGATACCAGTTTTTTTCGCGACCGTAAGGCATTGAGCCATATCATTTCGTTTCTCGACAAACGCAGAAGCGACGCTTCTGGTGCCGAAATCAAACAGCGTATTTTGTGTGCCGGTGGCGGGAGTGGGCAGGAGGCGTACTCGCTGGTAATGCAGGCTTTGGACGAGGCGCCAGAGCTTCTCGACGCTGAGGCGCTCGAGATCGTCTCCGTGGATATTTGCAAAGCGACAACCATGCGCGCAAGCGCGGGACATTACGGGCACTACGAAATCCAGACCGGACTGTCGGCCACTCGTATGCTTAAGTATTTCAGTCGATCAGATAATTCATGGCAAGCTGGGGACATTCTACGCAAGAACGTAACATTTATCGCTCGGAATTTGATCGATGGTGTGGCGGATTTGGGCGACTTTGACGCCGTGCTGTGTAGAAACGTATTGCCAGCTTTAGCGCGACCAATTGCCATCAATATTGCTGAGAATTTGGTGGATGTTTTGAAACCATGGGGCCAGTTAATTTTGGGCGAAGACGAAGCGCTACCGACCATTGGGGCCGGACTTGAGCCTTCGCGTGACGTGCGGAATGCGTACAGACCTGTTCCTGCCAAACCGCCGCGAACAATCGTCGCCTAGGGTTTACGGGCTACGACTTTGCCAGCGGCGTTCGGATGCCTTGGCGCGCACGGGTGCTCAATGTCTCACGCTTGAAGACGTAGAACTCGGCAGGCCGGCCACCGGTATGAGGCTCGAATTCTCCCAAACCTTTGACAAGGCCACCTTTGTCCAATGCGCGGCGGAAATTCTGCGTATGGAGATTGAGCCCGAGTACGGCTTCGACCGATTTTTGCAATGCGGTCAATGTGAACCTATTTGGCATTAAATCAAATATTACAGGGCGATACTTGAGCTTCCCCCGCAAACGCGACATGCCGGTTGCCAGAATGCGCCTATGATCGGATATCATGGGGCGGCCATGAATATCGGCATTGGGAGAAAGCCCGGCATCGAGCGCGGCCTCCTGAACCAATCCTGCTTCGTACAAGAGTTCGTATCGCTCGAGCACACGTTCTTCGATCCATTGATTATCGTTTATACCGAAGGCAAGTTGAGCGCGGTGCAGGCGGCGTTCATTGCCCGCAGCCCATGTGCTCAACCGCGGGATGATCGTCCGGGCAATCATATCAGGTCTACCGTTGCGGTGGTCTTCCCATGGGAAGTGGCTGTACCAGTCGCGCCACGCCGCTTCAAAGGAGACATCGAGGTTCGATTTGACGGGCGTTAGAGCGAGATATCCGACCGAGACCTGACGCGTATTGTTTTGCGCGGCTGATTTGATATTGGCCCGATCATTGAAGGCATCGCGGTTCTGGTCGCCAAAGGTGTAGAGTTGTTCGACGTGGCCGAGGGGAAAGCCGGTCTGTTTTGCCACCCAGTCGCGTAGGGCGAGTTCGAATGTTCTGTCGGTTGCCGGATCGAAAGCCCCGAACGGGAGGGCGGCGGGACCAGAGCCAAGCCTCGTTTCCAGGAAAAGCGGTGTCCCGTTTTCAACCGTCACAATGACTGCAGAAAGGCCAATACTCAACTCCACAGTCATGGCGAAATTTCCACACCAGCGTCCGCAAGGAGCGCCTTATGTCGGGCGAGAAAGACCGACTGCGCTTGGCCCACGGGTTGAGGAATGATGTCCAGATCTATGTCCATTGGTGGTTTGCCGAAGAATTTATTGGCCTCTGTTTTGGAAAAGCCTGCCAGATGCACGGCCTCGAACCAGGCGCAGATCAGATCTGCCCGCTTTATCCGTTTCTTGAGCTGCACGGGCGTGATGGGCGGAAGCCCGAATCTCACGTGAATGGCGCGCTCCAATCTTTCCTCCACACCTTTGTAGCTGTCACCCAGAACAGCCTTAAATGGCGATATCATATCACCAATGACATATTCGGGAGCATCGTGGAGGAGCGCTGTCAGCCGGTCCACCGCCGAGAGCTTCGGCCAGACTTTGGAGCAAATCTGTTCGACGATGACCGAATGCTGCGCGACCGAAAATGCATGCTCGCCAGTTGTTTGACCGTTCCAGCGCGCCACCCGGGCAAGACCGTGTGCAATATCCTCAATCTCGATATCGAGCGGTGAAGGGTCGATCAGGTCCAGCCTGCGACCTGACAGCATGCGCTGCCAAGCTCGGGGGACTGTGGATTTTGTACGTTTTCGGCTGACTGTAGTGGTCTTCATGACCCTGTTCTAAGCCATCGTGGCAATAGGTAAAGAAATGAGGCCAATTTAGTTACACTTTGCCTCCGAGTGACACCAATTGACTCAGACCTCGTTAAGAACCTTCAGCGACACTGTGGTCAGAACATAAACAAAGAGGTTTTAGTGATGGTATCGTTTTTTGTGGGGTTGGCTGAAAACCCGATGACCCCGATTGTGATGCTTGCCTGCATCGGTTTGGGTCTAGCAATTGAAATCTGGAAGACAGGCGATACCGCCCTCATGGGAGACATCTTCGCGGAAGGGTATGACGACTAGTCATCTCTGAACCGAGGCGTGCGTGGGGAAAGCGACTTCTTTACAGAAGTCGCTTTTTTCTTGCCTTCCCTTCAGGTGCCGCAAGTGCTTTGCTTACAACGGGCCGCATAAGCGGTGTTTGTGAGATGGGGAAATGATGATGGCTTCTGTTGTTAAAGGTACATGCGATCCGAAATTTGCAGCTCTGCGCTCGGAATTCGAGAGGAATTTTGAGGACCGGGGCGAGGTTGGGGCCTCGGTCTGCTTGAGCGTGCATGGCGAAACGCTGGTTGATTTATGGGGCGGTGTTGCGGATGCGGAAGCAGGGGTGGACTGGACCGAGGATACGACCTCGATCGTGTTTTCCTGTACCAAGGCCGCAACGGCGATCTGTGCGCATATTCTGATTGATCAGGGGAAACTCAACCCTGACGCTTTGGTTGCGGAGTATTGGCCGGAATTTGCAACCAATGGCAAAGAACAAACAACCGTTCAAATGATGCTCAATCATGAAAGCGGCGTGCCGGCCTTCCGTGAGCCAATCAAAGAGGGCGGGTTCATTGATTGGGATTACATGATTTCGCGGCTCGAAGCCGAGGAACCGTTCTGGGAACCAGGGACGCGCAATGGCTACCACATGATCAGTTTTGGCTGGACGGTAGGAGAACTCGTCCGGCGCGTATCCGGTCAATCGCTTGGAGCGTTTTTCGCTGAACATGTGGCGGGACCAACGGGGGCGGATTTCTGGATTGGTTTGCCGGAGGGATTTGATAAGCCGATTGCTCCGATCCTGATGCATACGCCCGGGCCGGAAGATATGGCGAGCGTATTCACGCAGAAACTCTTTACCGAGCCGGCATCGATCCAATCGCTTTCTATTTTGAATGTCGGAGGGTGGACCGCAAATCAGCCGGAGGCGCACAAAGCGCAGATTGGCGGTGCGGGTGGAATTTCCAATGCACGTGGACAAGTGGCGATGTATACGCCGCTGGCGCGCAATGATGGTTCGCTCGTCTCACCCGACCGGCTCGCGGCTATGGGGCGGGTCTCGACGGCAACACAAGAAGACGCAACACTGCTTTGTCGTTCGCGCTTTGCCTCGGGTTTCATGAAGTCGATGGACAATCGCGGTGTCGCGACGAGTCCTGGCATGTCTGCACTGATCGGCGACGCAGCCTTCGGGCATGTTGGCGCTGGCGGCTCGATTGGCTTTGCCGATCCCGAATGCGGTATGGCGTTTAGCTATACGATGAACCAGATGGGTGGCGGACTGCTGCTCAATGATCGCGGGCAGAGCCTGATCGATGCGGCCTATACCGCTCTGGGCTATCGCTCGAATGCGTCTGGTGCGTGGATACGCTAGGGGTTAGTCGGCCTCGAAGGCCGCGATAGCTGCAGCGTAGAGTGCGTTGACGCCCACCGGAATAGCGACGTCTGCGTCGGGTGCGAAGAAGGGCGAGTGCAGCGAGGGCAGTGGTTCGCCGCTTGCGACTTTCTCCGGTTCCACGCCGCCAAGCCAGAATATCATGCTTGGGATTTTCTCTTCGGTTCGGCTGTAATGGGCGAAATCTTCGCCGCCCATAACGGCAGGGGTGGTTGTGACATTGTCCGCCCCGATTGCTGCGCTGATGGCGGTGATGGATTGGGCGGTGAGGGCTGGATCATTATAGGTCGAGGGGATGTAATCGCTTTCGAATGTGACCTCTGGCGGTGGCGCGCCAAATGTTGCCGCCTGACCATTGGCGATGCGCGTGATGCCATCGAGCAGGATTGTGCGGACCTCATCGGAATAGGTCCGTACAGTGAGTTTCATTTCGGCGCGGTCCGAGATAATGTTGTGCTTGGCGCCTGCTTTGATTGAGCCGACGGTCACGACGGCAGGCTCTTGCGGATCGACATTGCGGGCCACAAGGGTTTGCAGCGAGGTGACAATATGGGCGGCAATAACAACCGGGTCTTTGGTCGTGTGCGGGTAGGCACCATGACCGCCGGAGCCGTGTACGGTGATGTCAACAGAGTCAACGGCGGCGAGGGCGAAACCTTCGGTGTAGCCAATTGTGCCGGAGGGGAGGCCCGCAGAGACATGGAGCGCGATGTTTGCGTCCGGTGTCGGAAACCGTTCGAATAGGCCGTCCGCGATAAGCGCAGGTGCGCCGAGACCAAGTTCTTCAGCGGGTTGGGCGAGCATGATCAATGTGCCCGACCAGTCGTCTTTGGTTTCGGCCAGACGCCTCGCGGCACCGAGCCAAGAGGTCATGTGGATATCATGGCCGCAGGCATGCATGACGGGACTATCGACACCGCTCCAGCCAATATTGGAAACGGTAGAGGCGTAAGGGACGCCGGTTTGCTCTGGGACGGGCAAGCCATCGGTGTCTGTGCGCAGCAGGATTGTCGGGCCGTCACCATTTCGCATGACGCCAACAACGCCATATCCGCCGACGCCTTCGCGTATTTCGCCTTGATCGCGCAAGGCTTTCGCTTCCACCCAGTCATTGCCGAGGCCAGTGGTGACTTCGAAGCCGAGTAAGTCCAACTCGCTGGCGAGATGGGCGGATGTGTTGCTTTCCTGAAAGGAGAGTTCGGGGTTGGCGTGCAGATATTTGTAGAGCGCAAGAAGGTCGCCGCCTGGCGCGGGAGGTTCGGCCCGGACTGTTTGGCCAAGACCGAGAAATGCAAGAGCAAAAAGGGATATGGCTGTTGAGCGTTTCATAACGACCTCCATGGCTATAGGATTTCTATCGTGGACTTTCAGGCTAGTCCGAATATTGCGTGTTGTCAGCGTCTGTTGCGAAATAATCGATGAGCAACGGATTGGTAAGGGTGTGCATCTGGTAGTTTAATCCGTGTTCGCCTTCAGGCAGGAGTTCAATGGTTGCGGCAGGGATCAGCGCTCTTAGCCGGTCAGCACTTTCTGGCAGGACGGTTTCGTCTTTGCCGCCATAGACGGCCATGACGGGAACACCGGTCCCTTCAAGACGGGTAAAGACGGCGTCTTGGTCGCGCAGCGGCAAATGACGGTAGGTGGACAGGAGCGCGCGGAAATAGCCGCGATAAGCCATCTGTTCGGAGACATCGCCTGCAAGCCTGTTTTCCGGTTCACGTTGGCTCTCGTCATATTGTCTATCGCCGAGCACAATACGCTTGCCAAAGATCCGCCAGATCCAGTCGCCTATGATCGGGGTGCGTATCAACGTGTCATTGGTGTCGCCTGCTTCGGTGCCAAGGGTCAGGCCTGCGGAGACGAAGAGAAAGAGTTTCGACACGCGCTCAGGGTGGCGGGCAGTAAATTCGGCACTGATGATCCCACCCATTGAAAGCCCGACAAGACCAACCGGCTCGGTCAGCTCCAGACCATTGAGCAGGTCGAGCAATTCCTGATCATAGAAGTCTCGATCGTATTTCGTCTTTGGACGATCCGACCAGCCGCGGCCGAAATGATCAAAGGTGAGCACGCGGAAACCGGCCTTGGTCAACGCAGCGGCATTCTGTTCGAAGATGAAATTCGGAGTCGAGAACCCATGCGCCATGACGATGACAGGGCCGGAACCGTTGCCATGCCAACGATAATGCAACTGCCCGGAAGGCGTGGTTAGAAAAGCGCCCGGCGCTTGCTCTTTCGCCTTATCATCTAATGGACGCGCTCCAAGATCGACAATGATATAGGCGGCAACCAATAGAAGGAGGATGAGGGCTAGCCCTTTAACGAAGATTGCTGCCACCTTGCCCAATGAGACTCTCCTAATCCTGTCTGCCCGACGCCTGTTTCTACTTGCCCTTCCAGACGGGCGCGCGTTTCTCGATAAAGGCTTTGGGGCCTTCCTTGAAATCTTCGGTTTGAGCAAGGCCGGCAAATTCCATCTGTCCAGCCTTGAGCAAGGTCTCGTCGTCATCGACCATGGCGCGCTTGGCAACTTTCTGACTGGCCTGAACGGCGAGGGGGGCATTGGCGCAAATCCGCTGGGCCATTTTCATGGCCTCGTCCATGACCTGATCGGTTGGGCAGACCTTGTTGACCATGCCAAGCTCGTAGGCGCGTTGGGCGGGGAGAGGATCACCGGTCAAGATAACCTCAAGGGCGGGGGCCATGCCGATGGCGCGGGGAAGGCGATAGAGACCGCCCGCGGCGGCAACCAATGACCGTTTGACCTCGGGCAACCCGAAATTTGTCTCGTCAGAACTTATTATAATGTCGCACGAAAGCGCAATCTCGGTGCCGCCTGCCAAGGCACTGCCGGTAACCGCTGCGATGAGGGGTTTGATGCGTTCGCGTGCAACGATGCCGCCAAAACCGCCTTTTTCGGTTCGGAGCTCGCCGCCTTTGCCAGCGGCGATGGCTTTAAGGTCGGCGCCAGCGCAGAAGGCTTTGCCATTTGCCGTCAGGATGGCAGCCCATAGGTTCGGGTCGGATTCATAAGCGTCGAGGGCTTTCTCCATGCCTTGGGCGACTTCGCCATTCACCGCATTGCGGGCTTCTGGTCGATTGAGCGTGATGATGGCGACGCGGCCTTCGGTTCTGTATTCCACGACCATGATTTTCCTCCAGAGAATGCTTAAGCAGGTATTTGATAGGGGGCGTGTCGCATGGTCAAGCAAGGCATTTGGCAAATTGTGACTTGCCACACCGCTATAATCCATGCGTTTAGCAGGTTTAGTAGGCGACCACACAGGCGTGGACACCGGCGCGCCGCTGTGACATAAGCCCCGCCTTCAATAGAGATTCAACCACCGAAACGGCTTGCCAGACCGGACCGGCCACAGGGATAAAGATTATGGAAGTTACCGAGACCAATGCCGAGGGGCTGAGCCGCACATTTAAAGTCGTTGTGCCGGCCTCTGAACTTGCGGCGAAACTCGATAGCCGGATCGACGAAATTCGTCCGCAAATGAACCTGAAAGGGTTCCGTCCGGGCAAGGTTCCGGCATCACATGTCCGGAAAATGTTCGGCAAATCAATCATGAGCGAACTTATTGAAGGGCTTATGGGCGAGACGAACCAAAAGGCTTTCGAGGACGCGAAGATTCGTCCGGCCTCACAGCCTGACGTTCAGCTGGATGGCGATATTGAAACTGTCCTCGAGGGGAAAGCTGATTTGGCGTATGATTTGAACGTCGATATTATGCCCGATTTCGAGCCAACCGATATCAAGGTAATCGAGTTAGAACGCCCCGTCGCCAAGGTTGCGGACGATGATGTCAAAGAAGCCCTTGAGAAGCTTGCAGAGCAAAATGTAAAATTCGAAGCCCGTGGCAAGACAGCCAAAGCCAAAGACGGTGATGCTGTCGCGATCGATTTTGTTGGCAAGATTGATGGAGAGGCTTTCGAAGGCGGCTCGGCCGAAGATCAGGCTGTTGTGATTGGTGCAGGCCGCTTTATTCCCGGCTTTGAAGAACAGCTTGTTGGCGTAAAGGCTGGCGACGAAACCGAACTTAAAGTGACATTCCCGGAAGATTATCCTTCTGAAGACCTGAAGGGGAAAGACGCGGTATTCGAAGTCAAAGTGAATGAAGTACGTGCTCCGAAGACGCCAGATGTAGACGAAGAGTTCGCAACGAATTTCGGACTGGAGAGCCTCGATCAGCTTAAAGAGATGATCACGCAGCAAATCCAGACCGAACATGATGGTGCATCACGTCAGAAAGCAAAGCGCGCTTTGCTCGATATTCTTGATGAACGTCATAGTTTTGATCTGCCGCCTAAAATGGTCGATCAGGAGTTTGAAACGATTTGGACACAGCTCCAGCAGGAGAAAGAAGCGGGTAATCTCGACGAGGAAGACGCGAGCAAGACGGATGACGAGCTGAAAACAGAGTATCGCGCGATTGCAGAGCGTCGTGTCCGGCTTGGACTGGTTCTGGCTGAAATTGGCCGGGTTGCCGACGTGCAGATCACCGATCAGGAAGTGCAACAGGCCGTTATTGCCGAAGCCAGACGCTTCCCGGGGCAGGAACGCGAAGTTATCGAGTTCTTCCAGAAGAACCCAGGCGCAATGGCGCAGGTGCGGGCGCCCATCTATGAGGAGAAAGTTGTCGACCACATTCTCGAAGTTGCGAAAGTGACTGACAAGGAAATTTCGAAAGAAGACCTGTTTGCCGAGATCGAGGAGTAGACGCCTCTCTCTATAGCTTTTAAAGCCGCTGGTATTTCTCCAGCGGCTTTTTTGATTCTTGTGGGAACGTATGCGGATATTGGCTTTCAAGCATTGCACCCGCAGGCGGACCCGCTTAAACCGACCTCAGCAAGTCGTTGAATAGAAGGTTCATATCTGATGTCGAAATCTGCATTTATATTTCCCGGCCAAGGAGCGCAGTTTGTTGGAATGGGAAAAGATCTTGCAGATGCTTTCCCGTCAGCGAGAGCCGTTTTTGCGGAGGTCGATGAGGCCTTGGGTGAAACCCTGACCACGACGATGTGGGAGGGCCCCGAGGATGCTCTGAAGCTGACGGCAAATACGCAGCCAGCGCTTATGGCGGTGAGTGTCGCGGTGATGGCGGCGCTTAAGGAAGAGTTCGGCATTGCCATTGAGCAAGCGGATTTCGTGGCGGGTCATTCGCTTGGCGAGTATTCGGCTTTGTGTGCCGCAGGAGCCATCAGTATTGCCGACACAGCGCGGCTGCTAAGGTTGCGCGGCGAAGCGATGCAGAGCGCTGTTGCCGCCGGAGATGGAGCAATGGCCGCGCTGCTAGGCGCAGACGATGCACAGGCGCTCGCGGCATGTGAAGCCGGAATCGCCAATGCCGGTGGGGTTTGCGAGGTGGCCAATGATAATGCGCCCGGGCAACTGGTTCTGTCAGGAACGGCCGCGGCGATCGAGGCGGCTTGTGTTTATGCGCGCGAGAACGGCGTCAAGAAGGCTGTGCCGCTGGCGGTGAGTGCGCCCTTCCATTGTTCGATGATGCAGCCCGCCGCGGACGCGATGCGGGAGGCTTTGGCAGGGGCCGAAATCAAAGCGCCTGTGGTGCCTCTGGTGGCCAATGTGACAGCGCAAGCAACCTCTGACCCCGACGCGATCCGCGAGCAGCTCGTCGCACAGGTGACAGGACGGGTACGCTGGCGCGAGAGCGTGCAATGGATGGTTGGACAAGGGCTTGAAACCGCGATGGAAGCGGGCGCTGGCAAGGTGCTGACCGTTATGAACCGCCGGAATGAGCGTGCCCTGAAGGGCATCACGCTGGGAACGCCGGAACAACTGCAAGCCTTTGCAGCGCCACCGGAAGCCTAAACAGCTATTCCACAATGGTAATAATTGAAGTTGGAGACACAGAATGTTTGATCTAAGCGGAAAAACGGCACTCGTAACGGGCGCTTCTGGCGGTATCGGGAAAGATATTGCGACGGCCCTGTCTGCGGCCGGCGTCAAGGTGGCCTTGTCGGGGACGCGTCAGGCGGTCCTTGAAGAGGTTGCGGGGGCTTGTACTGGAGAGACGGCGGTCGTCGCTTGTAATCTTTCGGATAAGGACGCGGTCGGCGGCCTTGTTGCGGCGGCCGAAGAACAGGTTGGGCCACTTGATATTCTCGTGTCGAATGCGGGGCTGACACGTGATCAGCTTCTGATGCGGATGAAGGAAGAGGATTGGGATCTCGTTCAGGACGTGAATCTTGGCGCGTATTTCCGGCTCGCAAAATCGGCTCTACGCGGCATGATGAAGCGTCGGCATGGGCGGATTATCGGGATTACATCTATTGTCGGCGTCACCGGAAATGCGGGACAGGCCAATTATGCTGCTTCGAAGGCGGGCATGATCGGATTCACCAAATCACTGGCGGCAGAAGTGGCCAGTCGGGGAATCACAGCCAATTGCATCGCCCCAGGCTTTATCAGCTCTCCGATGACCGATGTGCTGCCTGATTCGCAAAAAGAGGCGCTTTTGGGCTCGATTCCAGCCGGAAGATTGGGGGAAGGCGGTGATATTGCGGCCGCTGTTGCTTATCTGGCGTCGAACGAGGCTGCATATATCACCGGTCAAACCTTGCATGTGAACGGTGGAATGGCCATGATTTAAGGCACGAAATCGTAGTCCTTACGATTTCGCGCTTGGCGCACGGGGAAACTGTGTGCTAATCGCAACAATTCTAGGCCAGTGTGCCGAGTATTACAGACACCAATTATGAAAAGGGTGCCCTATGTCTGACGTTCTTGAACGTGTAAAAAAAATCGTCGTCGATAATCTGGATGTTGAAGCAGATAAGGTTGTAGAGAGCGCAAGCTTCATCGACGATCTTGGCGCTGACAGTCTCGACCTTGTTGAGCTGGTTATGGCTTTCGAAGAAGAGTTCGATATTGAGATCGCGGACGATGTCCAAGAGAATATTCGGTCTGTTGGCGATGCCGTGACCGAAATCAAGAAGACTACCGCATAGAGGAGCACCGCTTTGCGTCGTGTCGTTGTAACTGGAATTGGTCTTGTCACTCCGCTTGCCGGAAATCGGGAAGCGAGTTGGAAGCGTTTGATTGAAGGTCAGTCTGGCGCAGGGCCAATTGATGTGTTCGACACGACGGATATGCCTTGCAAAATCGCCTTTCAGGTGCCGTGGTCAAGTGGACGCGGCGGCGGAGAAGGTGATCCGGAAGCCTTTAACGAGGATGCGGCAGCCTCCAAGAAAGAGCGTCGGCGGATGGATGAATTCATCCTCTACGCTCTGGGGGCAGCCAATGAAGCTCTCGAGGATGCAAAATGGTCACCGGAAACGGAAACCGAGCGGGAACGCACTGGTGTTCTGATCGGGTCCGGGATCGGTGGGCTGCAATCTATCGCGAATTCGCAGATGGATTTACACAATGGTGGTCCGCGCAAGGTCAGCCCATTCTTTATTCCATCCGCTTTGATCAATCTGGCGTCTGGCCAAGTGTCGATCAAACACGGTCTTAAGGGGCCGAACCATTCTGTCGTGACGGCGTGCGCAACAGGCGCTCATGCGATCGGTGATTCCGCACGGATCATTCGTGAAGGCGACGCCGACGTGATGCTCGCTGGCGGCGCGGAAGCGTCGATTTGCGAGCTGGGGATTGCCGGGTTCTGTGCGCTCAAGGCCATGTCTACGAAATATAATGACGATCCTACCAAAGCTTCGCGGCCGTATGATGAAGGGCGTGATGGTTTTGTTATGGGCGACGGCGCCGGCATTTTGGTGCTTGAAGAATATGAACACGCGAAAGCGCGTGGCGCGACAATGTATGCCGAAGTGGCCGGTTACGGTCTTTCGGGTGACGCGTACCACATTACCGCACCGGCAGATGGTGCCGATGGTGGGCGTCGAGCGATGAAAATGGCGCTCGATAATGCCGGTCTCTCGATTGGTGACGTCGATTATGTGAACACACATGGCACATCAACCCCGCTCGGAGACGAAGGCGAGATTCGTGCGCTAGAGAAAATTCTCGACGGCGCGGCGCCTAATTTCTCGCTGTCGGCGACGAAGTCGGCAATTGGGCACTTGCTGGGTGCTGCAGGTGCGGTCGAAGCAGCGTTTTGTGCGCTTGCTATTCGTGATGGCGTCATGCCGCCGACCTTGAATCTGGAAAATCCGAGCTTCGAGACCGATATCGACCTCATTCCCAAAACGGCGAAGACGGGAGACGTAAAAGTCGCTCTCTCCAATTCTTTCGGCTTTGGCGGAACAAATGCGGCGCTTGTGATGAAAGCGGTCGATTAGTCGCTTCAGCCTTGGCAGGAACAGCATGCGATTACTCAAGGTCCTCGTCTCACTCCTTATCATCATCCTCATTTTGGGCGGCATAGCGGCTGGAGCAGGCTATGTCTGGCTCACGAATGAAATCGCCAAGCCAGGGCCATCGCAGGCGGTGCAGACCTTCGAGGTCAAGCCGGGCGAAGGGTTGATCTCGATTGCTGCGCGGTTGGAACAAGAGGGACTGATTAGCGATGCCCGCCTTCTGCGTGTTGCCTCGCGGCTGGAACAGACGACCGGTCAAGCGAAAGTCGGCGAATATGAGATAGAGGCGGGGCTGAGCATTGCCGAGACGCTTGAGCGTCTGGTCGAAGGAAAAGTTGTTCAACACCGGATTACCGTTCCCGAAGGTTTGACAGTGGCGCAAGCTTTCAGGGTGATTGCCGCCAATGATCTTTTGACCGGTGATATGCCCGAGGAGCTGCCTCCTGAGGGAAGCATGTTGCCGGACACCTATTTTTTTAGCCGAGGGACGACACGTCAGAGCATCGTCGAGCAGATGCAAAAGGCGCAGCAGGACCTACTGGCAGAGCTGTGGCCGGAAAGACAGGAAGGGTTGCCGCTGGCCAGCGCCTATGAGGCGGTGATTCTCGCATCCGTCGTTGAAAAGGAAACCGGGCTGGCCTCCGAGCGCGGGCAGATTGCGGGTCTGTTCGTCGGGCGCCTGAAGCGTGGGATGCGTCTCCAAAGCGACCCCACGATCATTTATGGCGAAAGTGGCGGGGAGCCCTTGCGCGACCGCAATGGCAAGCGGCGGGGTATCCGCCGCTCAGAGATTAATCGGGTGACGGATTGGAACACGTATCAGATCGATGGTCTGCCGAAGACGCCGATTGCAAACCCGGGCCGCGATTCAATCGCAGCAGTGTTACAACCCGAGAGCACCGAATATGTGTTTTTCGTCGCCGATGGGACGGGCGGGCACAAGTTTGCACGGACCAATGCCGAACATGAGCGCAATGTTGCTGCCTATCGCGCCTATGAGCGCACAGAACTAGCACGTGAACGCGCAGAAGCTGATAAGAATGACTGATACGCTATTGATTGGAATGACTGGATTTGGGCGCTCAGGGGGCGAGGCCGAGTGGGGCAGCTGGACGTGGGAAGCCAAAGCCGTCAACGGGCGCGGGTTGGATGTTCGCGTGAATGTGCCGCACGGGTTCGAGGGGCTGGATCAAGTGGTCAAGGCCCAAGCTGGCAGCATGTTTTCTCGCGGCAATATGCAAGTCTCGCTGCGGATTGAAGTCAGTGCGGACACCGTCGTTTCTGTGAATGAGGCGGCGCTTGATGGTTTGTGCGCAGCTTTCAAAGCGCGCACAGGGAAAGCGCCGCAAGGGGACGCGCTCGCAACTTTGATGACGTCGCGGGCTGTCCTCGACGGGGCTGGCGGCTCTGGCAATGGCTTGCGGCAGATGGGGCAGGACAAAGATGTCCATAAAGCGCTTCTGGAGGGGGCTGTAGAGGCATTAGAGCAATTGGCGATGTCTCGCGCAAATGAAGGAAGCGCGCTTCATCTGATCTTGTCACAAGCGCTCGACGAGATGGACCGGACACGCAAAGAGGCGGAGGTGGTGTCGGCCGAGCAACCGGTTTTGCTGAAAGAGCGGCTTTCGCTGAAACTCCAAGAGATTGCCGTAGAGCAGGAGCTTGATAGCGAGCGGCTTGCAGCTGAAGCGGCGTTTGCGGCAGCAAAGGCAGATGTACGCGAGGAGCTGGATCGGCTCGAAGCACATATCGAAACGGCGCGGAAACATCTGGCGGCAGGGCAAACGGTGGGGCGGAAGCTCGACTTTTTGGCGCAGGAGCTGAATCGCGAGGCGAACACATTGTGTGCAAAATCTGCGTCAGTGCCTTTGACGAATGCGGGACTCGCGCTCAAAACACTGATTGACCAGTTCAAGGAGCAAGCAGCCAATGTCGAATGAGCACATGGAACGACGCGGATTGATGCTTGTGATTTCCAGCCCGTCGGGGGCAGGTAAAACCACCTTGGCGCGCAAACTGATGGACCAGTTTCAGGATGTGGCGCTCTCTGTGTCCGCGACGACGCGTGCGCCACGGCCGAATGAAAAAGATGGCGTGGACTATCATTTTGAAACGCTGGAAAATTTCAAAACACGGCTTCAGGCAGGCGATTTTCTGGAATGGGCGAAAGTCTTCGATCACTATTACGGTACGCCGCGGGCGGACACTGAGCGTAAGCTCGTTGCCGGGCAGGATGTCATTTTTGATGTGGACTGGCAGGGGGCAGATGCGCTCCACGATCAGTTGCCGAATGACTGCGTGTCTGTGTTTGTACTGCCGCCCAGCATTGATGCTTTGGAGCAACGGCTGGCAGCGCGGCCTGGGTCGACGGACGAGATTATTGCCCGCCGCATGGCCGATGCCAAAGCCGAGATCAGGCATTGGCGGCGCTATGATTATTGTATCATCAATGATGATCTCGAAGAGGCCTATGGGAAGCTGGAGCGTATTTTGCTGGTCGAGCGCACAAAGCGCTTACGCCAACATAATCTGGAAGCTCATGTCCGGGGCCTATTGGGCGAAGACTGAGGACTAACGCCCCAATTCCTTCATGGCCTCGTCAAGCCCGCCAAGGGTCAATTCGAACATGCGCTGTGGCCCGATAATTTCGCGGATCAACTGTATCGAGCCAGTGTGATCCCACGCAGAGGCTTTGACGGGATTGAGCCAGACCAGACTTGTGTAAACTTCAGCAAACCGTTGCAGCCAGATGCCGCCCGCTTCCTCGTTCCAATGCTCGACACTTCCGCCCGCATAGGTGATTTCATAAGGAGACATGGTGGCGTCTCCGACAATAATGACTTTGTAGTCTGACGGATATTTGTGCAGAACATCCCAAGTCGGAATGCGGTTATTGTGACGGCGGCGATTGTCTTTCCAGAGGCCTTCATAAGGGCAATTGTGGAAATAGAAGTACTCCATGTTTTTAATCTCGGATCGCGCGGCGGAGAAGAGTTCTTCACAGACCCTGACATAGGGATCCATCGAGCCACCAATATCGAGCAATAGGAGCACATTGACGGAGTTACGCCGCTCTGGCCGCATGGCGAGGTCAAGATAGCCCTGGCGCGCGGTATTGCGGATGGTGGTGTTCAGATCAAGCTCGTCGGGCGCCCCGTCGCGCGCCCATTTGCGCAACCGCCGGAGCGCGACTTTGATATTTCTGGTTCCGATTTCGACACTGTCATCAAGGTTTTTGAATTCCCGCTTGTCCCAGACTTTTGTTGCGCGGCGATGACGGGATTTGTCCTGACCGATGCGGACGCCCTCTGGATTGTAGCCATTCGCTCCAAACGGAGATGTTCCGCCTGTGCCAATCCACTTGTTGCCACCTTCATGTCGTTTTTTCTGCTCTTCCATCCGCTGCTTGAGCGTTTCCATGAGCTTCTCGAAACCGCCGAGCGCTTCGATTTCAGCCATTTCTTCCGGCGTCAGAAATTTCTCGGTCATCTTGCGGAGCCATTCTTCAGGAAAGTCCTGCGCTTCGACCGCGTCTGCCATTCCATCCAGTCCCTTAAAGGTCGAGCCGAACACTTTATCGAACTTGTCGAGATTGCGTTCGTCTTTGACCAGAGCCGTGCGGGCGAGGAAGTAGAAATCCTCCACCTCCATCTCGATGACGTCCTTATCCATCGCCTCAAGCAAGACCAGATATTCTTTCAAAGTGACCGGAATCTTGGCGGCGCGTAGTTCGTTAAAGAAATTCAGGAACATAGGTCATTCTCCGTTCTCGGCAGCATAGCGCGGCCTAACGAGTTGGCCAAGATTAACGCTAGGGAGGGGAGGCGGGTGTTTGGGGTGAAATGACGCTTTCGGCTGCACCCATGAGCGTTCCAACCAATTGCCCGATCTCGACCTCCCGATCGGCTTCATAGGTTGCGCGGACCTTGATATGCCATCCATTTACCTGCTGGATCCAAACGGCGGTGTGGACGGGAACATCGGGTCTCAGTGAAGAGGTCGCCGCAATTTGGTAGGCTGCTGCGGTCTCGATGACAGCCCCGTTTTGCAAGACGGGAAGCGGCGCTTCTTCTACGATGTTCTCTCCCTCTGTTAGACGGGTCTGGACGCCTTTCAAATGCGCAGATGGCCTGACTTCTCGGCCAAAATGGGTAAGGTGGAGCTTTGCGTTTCCGCCTTCTGTTGCACTGTAAACGCAAGCGACATCATTGCCGCGCCCCAAACCTGGAAAGGTTTCGACGTCCATGAGCACAAAACCGTTTGTTCTGGCGGGGCAAATGTATCCAGATGCTATGTGCTGACGCGATGTGCCGTCAGAGGCGGCGCGCCAGATGGGGGAGGCTGGCTCTGAGGGCGTGTCCTCGCGTTTCTCGGCGGGCTCAGGCGGCAGAGCGACTGTTGCACTCGCTACAGCTACCTCCGCCGGGAGAGCGTCTGGTTGAGCAGGCGGGGTGAGCGTGCAGCTCGCCAGAGCGAGGCTGCCCAGTCCGGTGAGGCAATATCCGAGGGGACGCATCGGGAAGTCTCCTTCTGATGTTTGGACTTTTGTTAAAATGCTTCGGCGTTTTTGTGAAGCTGCCGTTTGTTGGCCGGTAGAGATTGGCGGATCGATATTTGGGACATTGCACAATATTCCAGCCATAGTCTTTTGCTGTCGGAGAGACTCGCGGTTATTGTGGCGCATGACAGAAGATATTGATCCGTTTGAAGGCCAAAGTGGCTCCAAGGAAATTGGCGCTCTGGCACATCTCTATCGCGGCGAGGTCTACCGCTCGACGATCTGGCGCCAACGCCTCGATATGACGACGAACTGGGCGGTGTTGACGACCGGCGTTGCATTGTCGATTTCATTTGCGACATCAGAAAGCTCGCCATTACCGATGGTGTTGGCCGGTATGATGACGGTGATGTTCCTGATTATTGAAGGGCGCCGCTATCAATATTTCAGCGTGTGGAAGTTTCGGGCGCGTATGCTTGAGCTTTCAGTATTTGTCCCGCTTCTTCAGGGGAAGGGGGCGCAAATCCGGACCGATCGCGGGAATGCCCTGTCAGAGGACTATGTCAGTCCGCAATTCAGGATAACGTTTACACAGGCGATCGGCCGCCGTTTGCGACGCAATTACGGCTACCTGTTCGGCATTCAGGGATTGGCCTATTTTGGCAAAATCGCCATTCACCCCACCGAAGCGCAGACCTTTTCTGAGTTCATTTACCGCGCGCATGTCGGACCGATACCGGGCTGGTTCGCCTTCTCCATTGGTGTTGCCTTTCATATCGGTTGGATCACCGTTGCCATCCTGACGCGTCAGGAAGACAAGAAAAACACATCAATGGTAGCGGACGAGCTGCACTAGCGGTCTGGTCAGACGAGCGCTCGCTCGAACAAGGCCAGTGTACGTGCCCATGCGCGTTCGGCCTGTGGCTCATTATAGACGCTGGAATCTGGCGGGCACCAGCCATGCAGCGTGCCTTCATAGACCTCGATTTCAGCCGGAACGCCTGCGGCCGCATAGGCTTCGGCGAGAATGGTCTTGGCTTCGGGGCCGCGTTCATCATCATTTTCAGCAATGGCATGCAGGACGTGTGCGGGGGATTGCGGGATCAACAGGTGGGGGCTGTCCGGCGTATCACGTACCAAGCCGCCGCCATGGAAGGAGGCCGCTGCGCCAACCCGCTCGGGCACAGCGCCAGCGGTGCGCATGATCAGCGGGCCGCCCATGCAGTATCCCATTGTGCCAACTTTGCGAGTGGTATCAACACCCTCTTGCTTGTCGAGAAAGGCGATATAGTCGCGCGCATCAGACATGCTGGCGTCCTGCGTGAGTTTGCGGGCCATACCGACAAGGAAGGCGCGTGTGTCCGGATCCTGGAAACTGGCATCAGGGCCGACGACGGGGTGCTTCATGTCGCGATAGAACGGATTGACGACGAGGACGGAATAGCCCGACAT
>CAZXXY010000021.1:0-10411 GCA_964644755.1 uncultured Hyphomonas sp.
AAGCAGGATTGATCGGTGTTTCTTCCTCTTCCTCCGTGTCAGGTTCAGGCACGGGGGCAGCGCGAATGATGGGCGCAATGACAACAGGCGGCGCGGGCGGAGGAGACTCGGGGGCTTCGATTGTCTCCGGACGCTCGGTTTCGGGGACAGGCGCATCCTGTAATAACGGTTCCGGTTCAACCGGATCTGGAGCGAGTGGAGGTGGCGCAATATCGTCCGGCTCTGGTGCCAACACAGGGGCGTCAACAAGTTCAATTGAAAGAACATCAGGCGCCTCGAAGTCCAATGGAGAGACATTGACCGAAAGAACAATCATCGCCAATAAGATATGGAGCCCCGCAGCACCAAGTCTTGCGCGTTCGGCCAGTCCCAAAGATGTTCCCAATCGCCCGAACATAGAAACAACATAGGCCAGAACGTCATTTCTCAACACTAAACTTGTTGTTAGTTATCGAAATATGGGCCAAAGACCCTGAACCAAGTTAAAGACGACACGCGGGTCAGTCATCTGTCGTCAATAAATCACTATGGCCCCGGAGGTGCTCCCTATGAGCTTGAATTTCATTTCACCTGCTGACCCTGATCAAGGGCTTTTTGATGTTATTGAAACGGCACTTGAAGCAAGTGGCTGGCAGTTCGAGCGGGATGGCCAGGAAGCTGTCCATTGTATTGCACCGACCCGTTGGGGCGAAATGGGCGGCTTGTTCGCTTGTCGGAGAATGCCATCTGCCGTGCATTTTTCATTGACGGTCGACGCCAAGCCGCAACCAGCCAGACGGGCTGTGATCTCCGAACTTATCATCATGATGAATGAGCGGCTTTGGCTCGGCCACTTCGATTTCTGGGTGGATGATAATGTCATCATCTTCCGCCATGCCCTGCCCTTGGCTGATCGCATGTACCCGACGAGTGGCGAGATTTCTGCGACATTGGCAGCTGGTCTCGAAGCTATTGACCGATTTGTCCCGGCATTCAATTTTGTTATTTGGGCAGGCAAGACACCTGCCGAAGCTATAGACGCAGTTATGTTTGAAACAGATGGAGAGGCTTAGAGCCCCTTATGGCATCAAAACACATAGCGATAATTGGTGCAGGCCGCATGGGGTCAGCCCTAATTATGGGTTGGCTTAAAGCTCGCTCACGTCCGGAGATCTCGATCGTTGATCCAAAACCGTCAGAGTTGCTCACCGAGCTGACCACAGATGAGGAGCTGGCCGTAAATCCTGCTCCAGAGCCGGTCGATATTGTTGTGGTTGCGGTAAAACCGCAAATATTCCTGAAGGCGGCCCAAGACATAACCCCCTGGATCGGACCGAACACCCTCGTCCTATCGATCATGGCCGGTATCCGGATCAAGACATTATCAGAGCATCTGGGCACACAGAGAGTTGTCCGGGCGATGCCCAATACACCGGGGGCTATTGGCTGGGGGGTCAGCGTGCTATGCGCAGGAGACGGCTCACTAAAGAAAGACATCACCGATGCGAGACGCCTGCTGAAGCCGCTCGGACATGTTGAAGGCCCCGTGCCAGAAGCACAAATGTCGGCTGTCACTGGTGTTTCCGGATCGGGACCAGCTTACCTATTCCTGCTCGTGGAAGCCATTGCCGCCGCCGCCGAAGCCGAAGGATTGTCACCGGAACTGTCTTCCAACCTGGCGCGCGAGACTGTTATCGGTGCTGCGCAACTCCTCTATGAAACCGGTCAGGAGCCCGGACGGCTGCGCAAAGAAGTGACCTCAAAGGGCGGAACAACGGAAGCCGCCCTTGATATCCTCCTGAGCGGCAGCGGAATGCCATCTTTGATCCGCGAAGCGGTACGCGCCGCCGCTGCCCGCGAACGTAGTCTATCATCGGGGAAATAAAGCATGTCTCCAGCGTCAAACGCCCACCGATTTGCGATGCTGGAAACGGCTTTGAAACTTGCCGGGGAACGTGGCTGGCAAGACATCACGATGATCGACATTGCGGAAGCTGCTGATACGCCACTCTCCGAATTATACTCTATTGAAGGCAAGCTGGCGCTGGCAAAAGATCTGGAGGCTTGGGCGGATCTGGCAATGTCGGCAGATGCTTGCGATGCTGAAGACACGCCGCGAGAACAGTTGTTTGATGTCATCATGCGGCGCTTCGAGACGTTCGAAACCCAGAGGGCGGGTGTGCTCTCTTTGATGAAGTGGCGTGATCGCTCTCCGGTACTGCGTGCCAGAATGCTGCGCGCAAGAGCTGCCTCGGCCAACTGGGCTCTGGCCTGCTGCGGCCTTGATACATCTGGTCCTTTGGAAGCCCGCGCCACGAGCATCGGACTGGCCTGGGTGATTGGACAAACCGAACGGGCATGGCGTCAGGATGATAGCGGTGACTTCGCACGGACAATGGCAACTTTGGATGCCGAGCTTCTTACAGCAGAAGAACGCCTGTCTGCCCTGAAGAGATTGGCCCCAAATCGTAAGGCTCGCTCCGCTAAAGCGGCAACACCAGACACGCCCGAAGCCCCCCCATCGGCGAGCGATGAAGCGTAACTTCCCCGCCATGACTGTGAGCGACATCCTGACTCAGAGCGAGGCCAAGCCCGGTGCCCGCAACATTCTGGGTCCGCGCATCGTTTAATCGCGTAAATGGCTGGAAGGCCGCCTCATATTGTTCTGGCGGAATACCCTCTCCATCATCGTCAACAATGACCGTCGCCCTCTCTCCATCAATTGCAAGGCTCAATTCAACGCCGGTTCCATAATTGATCGCATTTGACACAAGATTGGAAATCGCCCGCTTTAACGCCAATGGTCGGCCCACGACCCGTGCTGGCAGCATGATCCCGAGAGAAAGGTTGTCTGTCTTGAAACTTGCTCCAACCTCCTCGACAAGACTGGCCAGATCAATCTCTTCGGCAATTTCGGTTTCTTCTTCCCGGGCGAAGGCGAGGTACTCATCTAGCATGGCGGCCATATCCTCGACATCCGTGCGTGCATCAACGACGTCCTGGGTCTGATCTTGCATTGCGAGATGCAATTGCAGGCGAGCCAGGGGGGTCCGCAAGTCATGACTAACACCGGCAAGCATCGCCGTTCGCTGTTCGGTAAACCCGGTTAACCGCTCGCCCATTTCAATAACCGCACTCGCTGCCGCACGCACTTCGCTCGCACCAGATGGCACGAACCCCGACATTTTCTGTCCACGACCAAATTTCTCGATAGCCTCGGTCAATCGCAATATCGACCGGACATGGTTACGCAAAAAAGCAAGCGCGGTGAAAATCATGAACAGGCTGAACATAGCCACCCAGACGATAAAAATGTGCGCATTGATGACCAGCGCCCTCTTTTTTTCAATCTCGACACGGAGTGTACGATCCGATGCTTCAACCCGGACATCCAATAAACGGCCATCGGCTGACACGCCAACTTGTACCGGTCGTCTTAACGTCTCTTCCAGGATACTTTGCACAATCCCCTGATAGGCAAATTTTGTTCGCAGTTCCATTTCATCTACAGCTGGCTCATAGGCGCACTTAAACCTCAATGACAGGCGCGCTTCCACAACCGCCATCGCCGTCAAATTTCCTGGCTCCAACGTGCAGGTACGGTCGATAAGGTCCACATCCCGCGCCATCGCTTGCACGAGCTTGGTGTTCACCGAGCGCAGATGACCATTGTAATAGTAAATCGTCATCAAAGTCAGGATAAGGATCATTGGCAACAGCGTCATCAGAACGCTGCGGGCATAGAGCCCTTTTGGTGAAATCTTCCTGAGCGAAAAACGCGCCATTGTCAGCCACTGCCCCGAACGAACATCAAATTGGTGCGGTCCTTGCGCACGAGGTTATAGCCGGACGCCAATAGGCCTGCCTCGCAGTCCCTCCCCCACCGGTCGCGATGGCAATGCTCTAGAACAATGGCTCGCGGCCAGAGTGTCTCGGGTGCGGTTTCGAAGAATGGCAAAAGCACCTCATCCTCAAACCCCTCGACATCAACCTTGAGCACATCAACTTTCTGCACCTCCTGCTCCACGAGCACATCGTGCAAGGGGCGCACAGGAACCGAAAGAGTCTTTGCGTTTTCCAATGGTCGGGCACTTGCCTGCCCAAGCTGCTCTGGAACCGACAGGCTCAGTTCTCCTGACCGGGCTCCGATTGCAGACTGCAAAACACAGATATTCGGCCGGTCCGCAGCCTGCGGATTGAAGGATTGGAGATTGTCACGCAGGCGAACACAAAGCTCGGGCTGGGGCTCCACCGCAATCAAGTTACCGCCTGACATGGATTGCAAAACGCCAAGAGAAAACAGCCCAGCATTCGCGCCAATATCGACAAACACACCGCCCTGCTTTGGCAGATGCTCGGCGCAGAAGGCAAGCTCCTGATGAGAATACCGGCGTGGATTCATCAGGGCCTTAATTTCGGAACTGTTATTGTGCATGTTCAATCTGACATTCTGATCGAACAGGCGCACGTCGAGTTGCTGCCCGCTCAACGCCCTGACGCATGCCGCCATGAGCTTTCTGGCCTTGCCGCGCCCGAGCGGCGTATTCTGGCTCAATAGGAGGACAAACCTTGTCAGAGCCCTCGGTGCATAAGTCCCATGAGGCACGGTTGAACCCATCCCAATCTCACGCCCCGGCTTGTAAAGCGCTATCGGACACAAATGGATTGTCCATTCGTTCCTGCCCAAATGTCGACATCGGTCCGTGACCGGGCACAAAGCGCATATCATTGCCCAAAGGCCACAGATTGCTCACAATGGCATCGAGCAATTGCTGGTGATTTCCTTTTGGAAAGTCCGTCCGCCCGATGGAGCCACGAAATAAAACATCGCCAACAAAGGCAAGTTTGCCTTCAAGATTGTAAATCACGACATGGCCGGGGGTGTGCCCCGGACAATGGGTCACGCCGAACTGCATGTCGCCAAGGGTCAACATGTCCCCTTCCTTGAGATAGCGGTCGGGCGTCACGTTCCGGCCGTCTGCAATCCCGTACTTGGCACCTTGCGCTTCGATGTCATCAAGGAGCCATTGATCATCCTCATGTGGCCCCTCAATCGGTGCGCCCGTAATCTCTCTGATTTCAGCGGCCGCGCCGGCATGATCGAGATGCCCATGGGTCAGCCAGATTTTGACGATTTTGACCCCGAACTGTTCTGCCGCCGCCATCAAGCGGGCCGTCTCGCCGCCCGGATCTATGAACACACCTTCCTTGGTTTCCGTATTCCAGATCAAAGATGTGTTCTGCTGTAGCGGCGTTACCGGAATAATCCGTATTTCCATTTTCGGCTGGCTCATTTTTCTACTCCGGCAATTAGACAGCACGCGCCCATGCCAGGCGCGCCGTTGCAATATTGTTCAAGATAACACCAGCTGCAAAGAGATACAGCCCCGGACGCGGTTCAAGACTGCGCAATTCGGACAGCTGGGTCAGCGCAATCAGGAGCGCAACGAGAAACACATCCAACATCGACCATTTGCCAAGAAATTGCATGATTTGCGCGGCCCGCTTGGATGTGCGGTTGCCAAACCGGAAAATCACCGCGGCAATAAGTGTTTTCGCCAGCGGAAACAGCACCGAAAACACAATGACAATGGTTGCAAGCCCCCACAAACCCGAGCTGGCGAGTTGGGAAACAGCGCCCAATACCGTGTATTCCTCGCCGCCGAAAAGTCTGGGACGGAAAACAGAGGGTGTCAGCACACCGGCCGTAATCAGCGCGGCAGAGATATACAGCGCCCATTCGCACACGACATCGATGATGGCATGTCCGCTCCCGTCGCCCGTTTGAGCAGAACTGGACGCGGAGGAAGATGAAGCAGCCGTTTCAGTCATACCGATCTATATACATGAAGCATGCTTGCTTGCCACGCCAAGCCTCGGATAAGATAAGGGCAAATAGGGGAATGAACATGCGCAGTCCAAGACAGGCATATGGCAGACGCCGCGGCGGCGGGCTCTTGGGAGGGCGGTTTAAGATCGTGCTGGTCGCTCTAGTGGGACTTGCAGTCTACTGGTTCTCCAATCAGCAAACTGTCCCTTTTTCTGACCGCAGCCGGTTGCTGACCGTTTCTATTGATGAGGCGTCGGCGCTTGGCGAGCAATCCTATGTACAAATTTTACGGGGCGAACCGGGCGGTGTTTTGTGTGAGACCACAAGCTGCGGTCCGGTCGAAGCGGAGATTGTCAGCAAGGTCCGCAAGATTGGCCAAGACCTGCAACGCGCGGCAGTCCAGCTGGAAAATGAGCTATTGCAGGATGGTTACCGTTTCGAACCTGTCTCCGAGAAATTCAATTGGCAGTATAATGTGGTCCCGTCCGAGCAGCCCAACGCGTTTTGCCTGCCCGGCGGCTATGTTGCTGTCTACACGCAGATCATGGATGTCGCGGGCGACAATGACGGTGTTTTTGAACCGGATGATGATTTACGGGATCTCGACATGCTCGCCGTGATTATGGGCCACGAAATTGGTCACGCACTCGCCCATCACGGTGCCGAACGCATGAGCCAGCAAAAGGTCGCCCAACTTGGACAAATGGCCGTCGGCCTTGGACTTGGGGATATGGGCATCGCACAACAGCGCGCCGTCATGGGAGCCTTTGGCTTCGCCGCTTCGGGCGGTCTGAACAAATTCTCGCGCGACCATGAAACAGAAGCTGACAAGATCGGCCTCGATCTGCTCGTCCGCGCTTGTTATGATCCAAGAGAAGCTCCCGAACTCTGGGAGCGCATGGGCGAGCTCAGTGGCGGGCAGGCGCCGCCAGAATGGATGAGCACGCACCCAGCCTCCGAAACCCGCGCTGACAACTTTCGTCGTTGGATGCCTGATGCGATTGCCGAATACGACGCCAATTGCTCAGGCAGGTTTTAGAGTCCCCGATATTGAAGAATATTCTGTTCATTTGCAGCGCGAACAAATTGCGTAGTCCAACTGCCGAGCAAATTTTCTCGCAATGGCCAAACCTGAACGTGACATCTGCGGGGCTCGACAATCGCGCCGATGTGCCTGTTTCATCCGAACTGCTCGAAGAGGCGGACATTATTTTCGTGATGGAAAAGACGCATCGCAACCGGCTGTCGGCGCGGTATCGGAAATATCTGAACGCCAAGCGTGTTATTTGTCTCGACATCCCTGACGATTATGCCTTCATGGACCCTCAACTTATCAAACTGCTTGAGGTTCGCGCTGGCCGTTTCCTCAAACCGTATAGCCAAAACTGAAAGCCAACCTTATGCCCCGTAAACTTCTTGAACTCGCGCAAATTGAAAGCCCGTTCGTCTGGCGCACAAAATATGCGCTTGCCCATAAAGGTCTGCCCTATGAGACCGAGCGCGTTGCCTTCGTCGACATTCCCAAAACCTGCGAAGGGCGGCACGAAACGGTCCCGGTGCTAATCGATGAAGATGGTACAGAAGTCTGCGACAGTGCGGGCATTGCCGCCTATCTCGATGACACCTATCCCGAGACCCCTGCCCTGTTTTCTGGCACTGACTATGAACGGGCAAAACAGATTGACGATATTATTGGCCAATATGCGTTTCCTGCTTTCTTTCCGCTCTATATTGGTGATGTGCTCAACGGGCTTGATGCCGAGAATGCGGCCTATTTCCGCTCTACGCGCGAGGCAAGGTTTGGCACAAGCGTTGAACAGCTCTGCGCCAATCGGGACGCGGTGTTGCCGGAGGCACGAACGGCCATCGATCCCCTCCGCGCTGAAGTGGCCAAAGCCGACTGGCTACATGGCGACCAGCCCGGCTATGGCGACTATATCACGCTCGCCTTTTTCGCATGGATCAAAGCGGCCGCCTCTACACCGCCTCTGGCTGCCGGAGACCCGCTGCTCGACTATATTGAACGCGGGTTTGCCTTGCATGGCGGAATTGGCCAAACCCTGCCGGGCGGACCGCTGGCCTAGGTTACCATTGCTCTAGAAAATTCCCGGCACCAATCGGTACCGCGTTTTTTTCTGAAAAGCGCGGTACTTCTCATCCTGACTGAGCACACGTTCCTCGGCAAAGATACGTGCCACGAACAAGGCCCAGACCACAGCGTACACGCCTGCATTCCATAATGATGGTGACGTCAGGAAAAAGCCGGTATGAGCGACGGCATAGCCGAAATACATTGGATGACGCACAAACCTGTACAGTCCATTCTGGCGCACGCCGCGATTGGCCGCGACAATTCCGAAGCTGAAGTTCAGGCTGAATTTCGCGCCAATATGGATCATCATTCCCAATAGCTGGATCAGCACACCACCAAGCAACCAGAGCGGCACGTCTTCGAGCCTTACAAATAGAGGCCCGATCGTTGCGCCAATCGCAATCAGCCAATCATAGGCCCGTATGGAAATATCCCCGGTCGGTTTACGAAACAGCATGAAGATAATCACTGCAGCTTCGGAGATCACCAGTAAAACAGCCCCCAGCGACTCCAGAAAATCCTGCTCGAAATCAACAAAATCAGGCCAGATGCGCGTAAAAAACCAAACCAGCGCAATCAAAAGCAACACTTGCTCGACGCGATCAAGAAGACGAGGTTGCAGCATATCGGAGTCCTCTTTTGCGCAAAAACTCGAGGGTTACACTACCTTACACCTTTGGAAAGCCACCCGGCAATCGTCTACCTCGACTGGCCAAAGTGACAGAAATCGCCTAAAATGCATTTTTCCAACGAGGGACTCTGCCGTGAAATTTCTACATGCCGTTCTTGTTCTTTTTATGCTCGCAGCCTGTGCGACTGACAATCGACCAACACCATTATTTGCAAACACAGCCGAACTGGACACCACCGCCCGTGCCTCCTGGCAGGAATTCATCACCACAAATGATGGCGCTCGCGCACTTAATGAAGAAGCTGTCGCCGTTCTTGTCTTCCCGAACATTGTCAAAGCAGGCTTTATCGCCGGCGGTGCTTATGGCGATGGCGTCTTGCTCAGAGGCGACGAAACAGCGGGCTATTATAACAGCACATCAGCCACTTACGGGTTTCAAGCCGGTGCACAGCGGTTCGGCTATGCGCTCATCTTCACCAATGAAACCGCGCTTGATTATATCAACAATTCGGAAGGTTGGGAGATCGGCGTCGGGCCAAGCATCGTCGTAGCCGATCGCGGCATTGGTCGAAACCTCACCAGCACGACGCTGCGCGCGGATGTTTATGCATTTATCTATGGGCAACAAGGCCTCATGGGCGGCGGCGGCATACAAGGCACCAAGATTACCCAGCGCGTTCGGGACAATTGATCACTCGCACACACGATTGCTTGAGACCACTCGACAGCTAAACCCCTAGGGCATAATCTCGACCTGATTTTCCCTGCCAAGGTGCAGGACAGTCTCGTTATCGAAGTGATCGGGAAAGTTTTCAACACATGCAATCTCTCTACTGGGTGCTCACTTGGGCCTGCCATCGCCGCTGCAAGCACTGTTATGATGACCGGTTCCGGCCCTATGTCCGCGACGCGCTGAGTGAAGTCGTCGGCGAAGGCCAGCGTGCCTATGAAGCGGTTATCGCCAACCTGCCCGAAAACATGACCTGGCTCGACGAAAAAACGGGCAAGCGCGAACGGACCTTACTTGTCATGGCTGGCGGCGAGCTCCTCATCGATGGCGTGCGCGAAGAATTGTTCTATCCCGCTCTTGATGCACTCAAAGCCAAATATGGCGCGGGGATGCCGAAGATTTCCATCCAGACCACAGGCGATGTTCTGACCGAAGACATCCTCGATACCCTCTTGGCGAAAGGGGTCGACAGTATCGCGATCGCCTCGATTGACGATTACCATGTCGGTATGAAGGGCGAAAAGAAGTTCAAATTCATGGCGGACATCCGCGCTATGATGGCCGCTCGGGATGTCCGCGAAGTGTCGCTTGGCGGCGAGAAAGACGAACGCCTGAAAGCGCCTGATCTCGACACCAAATCAAAACGCGAAGGCCCGACATTTCTGTTTTTCGGAGCGCAGCCTGATCTATGGATTGGCGAGCTGTGGCCACGTGGACGCGCCTTTGCCAATGGCTTGTCCGATGCTGCCTACGACACGAATTTCTGTGCGCGCTGGTCGGGCGGGCTGAACTTTCTCAAGATCGGCAAGGCCGGCTCGGAAGTCTCCATAGAGCCGAATGGCAATGTCTATCCGTGTTGCCTCAAGACCAAAGCTCCGATTGGCAACCTAACCGAGGAAACCCTGTCCGAAATTTTCGAGAGCGTGGCCACCCTGCCCGCCATTCAGGCGCTCAATCGCGGCGCACCTGAAGAGATGGGAGCAGAACAGGGCTGGGATGCAGCGACTTTCCGTAAGAAATCAGCGAAAGAAGACGGCAAAGGCCGCATTGTTGAAAATATGTGTCTGGGGTGTGACGCTTTTTTCGAAGAGCATTTGGGCAAAGAACTACGGGCCTTGCGAGAACGGCGACTTGCTGCAAAAGGCAAGA
>CAZXXY010000021.1:10511-28510 GCA_964644755.1 uncultured Hyphomonas sp.
TTGGGCAAAGAACTACGGGCCTTGCGAGAACGGCGACTTGCTGCAAAAGGCAAGATCGACAAGGCAAGCCTGAAGGTCTAGGCAGAACAAAAGGACAGGCTACCAGGAGCCCCTCTTCTCCCTCAAACTACCCCGCCTTCTCACTCCGCAAACGCCAGCTTGGCTTGTCGGGGTCACTTAAACCCGTTTCATAACGTGCGACCAAGCGATAAGCGAGCCATAGCCCCAGCACGCCGAAGAAAACGCCGCCCACGGCCTGACCGATCAAAACACCCGGCGCGCCGCCAAGCATGGCTCCGACCATAACGAAGGGCACGACCCCAATCGTGTTCTTCCCCCAATTGAGCGCGGACGACCATATCGGGCGCTTCAAATTATTGAAGGCGGCATTTGCGATAAAGAGTGACCCGTTAAAAATAAAGAGCGGCGCGATACAAAGCGCAAACCAGAATACCAGGCGGCTGGCCTCGGCATCCAGTTTAAACACGTTCGACACGAAGGCGTGCAACAATAAAAGTAGAAGCCAGGCGGCAACGACATAGCCAACAGCAAACAACACCGCCCGCGTCAGCGTTCCGCGCACACGACCATATTGCTCCGCCCCGAAATTTTGTCCGATAATCGGCCCAACGGCGCCAGACAATGCAAAGACAACGCAAAAGGCCAGCGGCGTTAGCCTGCCGATAACCGCAAGTCCGGCAACAGCCGAATCGCCAAAAGGCGATAAGAACCGAACGACAATAGAGCTACCCAGAGGCGTGGCGATATTGGTCAACACGGCAGGAATACTAATGCCGAGAATGGCGGGAAGGTCTGCGCGAACGGCGCTGAGGTCAAATCGGGCAAAGCCGCCATAGTGTTTTAGGATCGGATAGACCGCGCTGAGGGCCATCGCCGTGCGGGCGCAGACAGACGCATAGGCAGCCCCCTCAAGCCCCCAGCCAAACCCGAATATGAAAATCGGATCTAGCACGGCGTTCACAGCTCCTGCAGTCAATGTCACGATCATCGACCGTCGGGCATCACCATGAGCCCGCAGCCAAAACGAGCACATTGTGCCAAAGGCCCCTATTGGCATCGCCAGAACGACAATGCGCAAATACGAGGCCGCCGAGACCGCCGTCTCGCCCCTCGCGCCAAGTAAGCCCAGCAAGGCAGGCGCCGAAATCCAGACAGTGGCGCTAATCAACACGCTGACACTGACACCAAATATAATGGCGCTGGTGGCGATGCGCCGTGCGCCCTCTTCGTTACCGCTCCCGATCATCCGCGCGGCCAAGGCACTGACCGCAATGGCCAGACCAAGCGCAATCGCAAATGTGAAATAGAGCAGAGTCGCCGCATACCCGACCGCCGCCGTTAGCGACTTGTCACCCAATTGCGCGATGAAAAACAGGTCGACGAAATCGACCAGAAACATGGACACCAGCCCGATGCTCGCAGACAGAGACATGACCGCCACATGGCGCATCAGATCTCCTTCAAGGAATTTCGCCTTGCGATCAGGCGCCAAAGCCTGCTGGGACGCAGAATTACTCAAAAAACAGTGTCCTTTTCACGGAGCCAAGGCCACGTTTCCGAAGCAGTTATCAGCCAGCCAGATCTTCTTCCAAAACCGTCATCTGAAACTGGTACGCTGTCTCGCCTTCGTCGACATCCTTGTAAACCAGCGCCAAAAATTCAGCACCGAGGTAGACCTCTACGCTATCGCTGGTTTTGTCCCGGGCTTTGAGCGTCAAATTCGGATGCAGTTTCTCTTTCAGATACTTCTCGAGCAACTGCGTTTCTTCACGTTCCATAATTATATCCTTGAACAAAACCCGCAACCTAGAACCCAATTGCCACAAGGCAAGTCCAAACTTCTATTCGGGGAGTGACTGATCCATATTACGCGCCGCTTCTGCACATGGCCCGCCAACCGGTACGGCAGGCACGCCCGCCACAGTACACAGGGCTGCGACGTCCTTCAGAACGACGCTGCCAGCGGCAATTTTGGCCTTGTCGCCAATCGAAATGTTGCCAAGCACTTTAGCTCCAACAGAAACGAGCACGCCGTTGCCGACTTTTGGATGCCGGTCGCCTGTTTCCTTTCCGGTTCCGCCCAGCGTGACGCCCTGCAAAATGGAACAGTCATCGCCAATCACAGCCGTTTCGCCAATGGTAATGCCGGTTGCATGGTCGAACATGACACCCGATCCGATTTTCGTGGCGGGGTGAATATCGACTTGAAACAGTTCAGAAACGCGGCTCTGGAAATGATAGGCCAGCATTTCGCGTTGGGACCGCCAGAGCCAATGGGCCAAACGGTAAGCTTGAATTGATGCAAATCCTTTGAAAAACAGGAAAGCTTGTAGCAATTTGTAGCATGCCGGATCCCGCGCCAGCGCTGCTGCCATATCTCGTTCAGCAGCGCGTACAATCGCCGGATCTTCCTCGTATGCCTGTAGAGCTATTTCCTGCACCTGCAGAGCCGTCATGCGTGGATCCGACAACTTCTCTGCCAAGTGGAATGCCAGTGCGGATGCCAGATCAGGCTGGCAAATGATCGCTGCATCGAGATAGCTTCCAAGCGCGGGTTCCTCGCGCGCCGCTTCACGAGCTTCAAACCTCAGCTGCGCCCAGACCGCTTCGGAGGATAATTCAGTTTCGATCTTCCCGGTGGTCATAAGGTTATCCTTGGCCATTCTGTGTTCGTCTCGGCAATTGCTCTCAAAATGGGCGCTGGTGAGCTGCAAAGCAACTCACAGAATGTTTATTTTATCGAAATTTGAACATTCCTTGAGCTTTCCGGTGGCCTGGCCCCAGCCAAGCGCGAAATTTTGATATCGGTTTCATCGTCATAAGGCGAAACACGGCGGGTACGAAATAGAGCGCCAATATTGCAGATCCAAAGACACCGCAGGCAATCGCCGTGGCCAATGGCAACCAGAACAGGTCTCCGGCCAGAATAAGCGGCACAAAACCACCCATCGTCGTCAGCGTCGTTGCCACAATGTGTCGGGTCGCATCGACAACAATCTCCCGCTGAACCTCCACATCATCATCCATAGACGCCTTATTGCTGCTCAGTTGGGTAAGCACCACAATGGTCCCGTTGATCGCAATCCCCAAAAGGCCCAACGCTCCAATGATCGCATTGAAGCCTCGCGGCAGGTTGAAGAGCCAAACACCGAAGAAGGCCATAGCGACCGCCAAAGCCCCGCTGACGAGCACAAGCGACGCCATCCGGAACGAATTGAACACCAGCGCAACGGCTCCCATAATGATCAAGATCAAGGGAACAGCTAGCGCGGCGAGATCACTCACCGCATCGCCACTCGCTTCCGCTTCTCCGCCGAGGGTCAACTGATATCCCGCTGGCAACTCAAAGCCCGAGCTTGCAATACGCTCCTGTGCCGCCTCGAGCGCGGGAGCTGGAAGAGCATATGGTTCCAGAAAGGCCTGCACCACATTCACACGGGAACCGTTTCGACGCGTTATCACGGCCGCATCGGGGGAAAGAGTGACTTCCCCCAATGCCGAAAGAGGTGTTCCCGCCCCATCGGCATTTGCACCAACAGATTTTGATCGCAAATTGGTTAGATCAGACCGGCGGCTGTCAGATGCAATCACACGCACAGGCAATTCTGTCACGCCTTCGAGTACGCTGCCGGCAATCACGCCTTCAAGCTCTACATTCAAATCCCGCGCAAGCTCAGCCAAACGCGCTCCGGCCATCGCTGTTGCCGCTTCATCGACTTCAAACGTAAATGTCGGGGAACCGGTCTGCAAACTAGATGTTGTGTATGTAATCCCCGGTGTTTCAGACAGAACCGAGCGCAACTGGTTTGCCAGACTGTTGAGTTGGGACAAGTCATCACCGGAAAGTCGAAACTCTATAGGTGCTTCAACCGGAGGGCCTTGCTCAAAAGGTAAGACAAGGAATTGCGCATCGGGGAACTCATTACGCACTTTCGCCTGTAAATTCGCGACAATTTGACGGGCACGCTTCGGGTGATCGAGTTGCAAAAAACCATTCGCAAAGCTGGTCACTCCACGCACCGTCGAGAAGGAGTTGTAATATACGCGAGGACCTTCTTCTCCTATGGTCCAATTAACGCCTTCAACACCGTCTTCGGCCAAAAGAAGTTGCGTGGCACGCTCCGTCGCGAGCACTGTTTTCTCAATGGAAGATTCCGGTGCAAGCGACAGCTCGACTTGCATCTGGTCCCGGTCGGTTTGAGGGAAGAACTGGCTCGGCAGGATTGATCCCAGATAGCCCCCTATCAGCGCGGGAATGATGCCCAGCGCAATTCCAATAGGCGGATATTTCAGAACCATGCCGACTGTCCAGCGGTAGCCATCGCTAATCCAGTCTATTGCCAACCCGTCACGCCACCAACGTCGTGATCGCCCTTTGCGATCTCCAATGTCAAACCACCCTGCGACCGCCGGGATCACAGTCATCGCCACCAGAAATGATGAGCAAACAGAAAAGATAACCGACGCCCCGATCATCCCGACGAACTCACCAGCGCTACCAGGCAAAAGAGCAATCGGAATGAAGGCCAATGCGGTCGTCAGCGTAGATGCCCCGAGGGGAGCGAAAAGATGGGTTAAGGAGTAATCTATCGCGTCGAGTACCGAAGTTCCTGTATTCCTTTTTTGATCATACTCATCGACCACGACGATCGCATTATCGATCAAAAGACCAAGCGAAATAACCAAGCCTGTGACCGACATCTGGTGCAGCGGGACATCGAAGATGTTGAATAGGATGAGAACAAGGCAAACCGTAAGAGGTAATGCCAAACCGACGACAAGTGCGGACCGCCAGCCCATCAAAAAGAACAGTACACCAAACACAATCAGTGCAGAAAATGCCAAGTTTTGCGCCAATCCGCCCAAACGCGCTTCGGTATATTCCGATTGGTCGAACAAGGTTCGTACAGCAATTTCTGACGGCGTGTTTGCTTGAAAATTCGCTATGGTCTCTTGCGCCCGATCCGCCCAGATATCCACACGCTGCCCAGGCTGAATGAATGCTCCGACAAGAATGGAACGCTTACCATCGGTAAAATTCGTAATGCGTGCAGGTTCCCGCAAACCTTTTTGAACATCTGCGACATCACCGAGCAGTACCGCTGTACCATCAGCTTGTTGTAACAATGGCATGGACCGAATTCTAGCGGTGGAATCGAATGCACCTCCAACTTCCAATGTGAAGTTTTGTTCGCCGTTGCGCAGTTGCCCTGCCGGGACGCGTGCATCGGCGGACGCAATCAGTCCAGCGGCGGTTTGCGCCGAAATGCCTGCGGCTGCGAGCGCATCGGTATCGAGCATCACGCGAATTTCTTCGGAGGGCAGTCCGAAAACCCGGGTTTCTTCGGTCCCGGGCAAGTTTTGAAAATCGTCCTGCAAGTTCAACGCTAGACGTCCCATCACAGAAGCTTCTGCCTCCCCATCACCTTCCCACACAAGTGCCGTAAGGATGGTCACTGCGCCAACAAATATGCGAACGGTCTCTGGAACACTGGCCTCTGGCGGTAGGTCTGCTCGTGCCTGATCAACTTGCTGACGGATCAGAGTCCATGCGTCGTCGACTTCTCTCTCGCTCAAATCTTCCGAGAGAGTGATCTGGACTTGCGAGACATTGGCGCGGGATGTTGAGTTTAATTCGGCAATTTCGGGTAGCTCGTGCAACTGGGTTTCGATGGGCTCCGTCACCAAAGCTTCTATACGTTCAGCATCTGCACCAGGCAGTGTCGTCAGCACAAAGCCAAACCGTTCAACAAGCGTTGGGTCTTCCTGGCGCCCAAGCGTCAAGATGGCCCCCAGCCCGCCGGCAACCACCACCAAAATAGCCAAGACCGTCAAGCGGGGCAGGCGGTAAAACAGGGTGCGCCACATCCCTCTATCCCTCGCTATCACCGGCGACCGCCGCCGTTGGCGCATACCCGTCAAGAGCGATCAATTGACCCGGGACCAGCCGCGATAACCCATCTATGATAATGCGGTCTCCGTCTCTTACCGTCCCGCGCGCATAGACACGTGTCCCTTCTGTCTGCACAATTTCAACAAATTGGGGCATCGCCCGCCACTCCCCGTCTACCTTGCTTGCAACATAAACCGACCACAAGCCGCGAGACGATTCGGTTAGCGCTGCCACAGGCACCCAGAAGCCACGTTCTTCGATACTGCGATCAATTGAAAGGCGGACAATCGCTCCAGGATCTATCGCCTCTGGAGAGGTAATATCGAAGATTACCATGACGGTGCGCTGGGTGCGGTCTACCACACCTGTAGAGGAGCGAACCTTTGCGGTAACGAGGCCACGGTCCGAGATCAACTCGACCTCTTGGCCAGTCTTCAAGCTTGCGGCGTTTGGAGCCGGCAAACCAATTCGTGCTTCGAGTTTTCCATCTTCTACCAGTTCGAGCATCGCCGCCCCTGGCAAAGCAATCACGCCTTCATCGAGCATCCGGTCGGTGACGGTCCCGTCAAATGGCGCGCGGACAACGGCAAGATCAATCGCCACTTGAAGAGCTTTCGCGCGCGCCGAGGCCGCTTCAATGCGAGCCGCAGCCGCATTGGCTTGTGCCGTGGCTTCATCGACCCGTTGCTGGGCAACATGCCCGCGGGCGAACAGTTTGTTTTGGCGCTCGACGACGGCCCGACTGAGCTGATAATTTGCCCGGGCTTCTACGATGCTGGCTTCAGCGGCAGCCAATTGGGCTTGCAAATCGCGCGTATCGAGATAGCCCAGAGGCTGCCCCGCACGCACCCGGTCACCGACATCGACATCAATCTTGGTCACTCTGCCGCCTGCCGAAAAGCCCAAACGACTGGTCCGGCGTGCCTCAACCAAACCGGAGAAACTCTCATTTAAAACGAGTGTCTCACCAAGTGTGGCTGGAACAACCGTCACCGGCAATGCCGTCGGCTGTGTGTCGGGAACAAAGGGGTCTTCCGTTGATCTTTGTGTTAGCGCCACAAGTATCAACAGACCGGTTACCAGCAAAACACCAATGATAAACAGCCCTCCTTTGAGCGCCGTTGGTTGCTTCTCGCGTCCGATAGATTCCTGCGGTTGTTCACTCATAGTTTCATCTATCCGGTTCATAGAGATACCCCCCGAACCAAGAAATCTGCATGACGTGCCATGATCGCTTCAGGGTTCGTCTCCTTTGGTGCTTCATTGCCAAATGCGGCATCAAAGTCTGGAATGTGGATCATCAAAACCACTAAGCCATGACACGCCGCCCAGATCGATTTTGCGATGTGAGAAACGTCTGGGACTGGCGTAAAGACACCGCGCTCGATCCCGCCTTCAATCATGTCATAAAGCCGAAGAAAAGCTCGATTCTTGGCGCGCATATCAGACGGCTCCAAGCGTGACGGGATTTGATTTCGTTGACCGGAGAAGGCCGCCTGGTAATGGTGTGGCGCTTCAAGTGCCAGCCGCATATACGTTTCAAGACTTTCTCGAGCAAACGCAGGATACGCTTCTGTCTTTCCCTCGAATGTAGGCAATTCTTCCAGAAGGCGTTCGAAGAACATCTCCTTCAATTCATCCATAAGTTCTTGCTTAGACTCGAAGTATTGGTAGATAGCGCCAGGCGAATAATCAATCTCATCAGCAAGTCGCCGGATAGATAGACCCGCCTCGCCGTCGCGGGCGAACACACGGTCTGCAGCCCTCAGGATCATCTGGCGTACTTTAAGACGCCGCCTCTGCGCAGGAGAGCAGCTTGTTTGAGCACTCTGTTCCATCGACACTCTGTCATTCACCCAGCTTACACACGGCGACCAATTATTGAACGCCGTTCACATCTATAGATTATTAGCAAGTTTCCAGTTTCAAAAATATATTATTCTCCCTAGGGGAGAATACGAGTCTCCTATAACAAGCCTTCAAACTTTCCGCCTTATCTCGTAAAGCTGCGCATATGACCAAACGTTTCCCAGACCCTCCCCCCGTCAGCACTCCGATGCTTCCCGCAAGACCAAGTGCCGAGGCGCGTGCTTTGATGGCATTGCGCCGATCGGCAGGGAAAAATACGCTTGGGGAGCCTGGTCCTTCGGAGGCCGACATTACACAATTGCTAACCGTGGCGGCGCGCGTGCCAGACCATCGTCGCCTGGAGCCTTGGCGTTTTATTGTTTTTTCGGGCGAGAACCGGACCGCCTTTGGCCGCGAAATCGCCAACATATTCATTGCCGACACACCGGAAGCGGATGCGGCAGCCATCGCTATGGAAGCGGCCCGTTTCGAGCGGGCGCCTGTCGTTGTCGCCGTCATATCTTCACCAGACAAAACGCACAAAACACCAGTTTGGGAACAGGAACTGTCCGCAGGTGCGGTGTGCCAAAATCTGCTTTTGGCGGCCAATGCTGCAGGCTGGGCCGGGGTCTGGCTGTCCGAATGGCTGGCGTTTCATGCCAAAGTCGACCAAGCGCTTGGCTTGTCAGAAAATGAGCGCGTAGCGGGGTTCATCTATCTGGGAACAGCCAATTGCAACCCGCCTGAAAGACCGCGTACCAAGATCGCCTCGAAAATCAGCCATTATTCGGGTGATCACGAACCGACCAGCTAGAAACGATCCAGCAAGCGTTCCAGATAGTTCCGCTCATCGTCATCCTCGGTGTCGCCATAGCGTTCGCGCAACTCCTCAAGGATATCAAGCGCCCGTTGACGTTCAGATTTATCAGGCACATCGACGCCATTGCCATCATTAACGCCGCCAATCGGATTGCCGAAAGGATCGGTTTCGCGCCCCTGACCGTCCTCGCCTGACAATGCATCGAGTGCTTCTGCCAGATCTCCAGCAATTTCACCGAGGCGCTCGGTGGCAATGGATTGGTTCCGGTCTGCACGGCTGAATTGACCACGCTCGAGCGCATCGGCGGCGCGGCGCTGGGCTGTGATGGCCTCATTCAAGGCATCCTCGTCGATCCCGCCGCCGCCTTGCTCCTCTCCCTCGTCGTCACCGCCGCCGCCTTCTTCGTCGCCTCCCTCGCCTGCACGCTCTGCCAACTGGTCGAGCGCCTCACTCAGCTGGCGCTGGCGTTCGGCCAATGCCTCACCGGTGCCTTGTTCTTCATTTTGCTGGCGGCCCTGACGTCCGGCCTCTAGCGTATCGTCGTTGAGTTCGCGTTGTTCACGTAGCGTCTCGGCCAATTCTTCAAGTTGGTCTGAACGTTCCTGCTGCTCGGCAGATTGCTCTCCCTCTTCGCCGCCTTCTCCGGAATTCGGCAACGCAAAACCGTCACCCCCCGATCCATCGCCTTGCTGAAACTCCAAATTTTCCAGCATATTCGTGATATCAGATAAGAGTTGTCGAGCCTGATCTGACGCGCCTGTTTCTGTCAGATCTTCCAAGGCGTTGAGCATTTCTTCAAACCCGTTTTGCCCCACTGAAGGTCCACCGCCGCCCGATTGCTGATTGTCCAGCCCGTCCTCGTTCGCCCCTTCAGGCAACCCATTGGCAATCGCTTCGGCGAGCTTTGCCTGAACATAGTTTTCAGCCGCTTGCCGGAAAGCATCTGTCAGGCGCGCAATTTCTTCTTCGCTCGCTCCGTCGCGCAAAGCGTCTTCGAGCGCTTTTTTGGCCGCTAGCAACGCCGCCAGAGCGTCTGCAGCGCTGCCATATTCTGCCTTTAGGGTGGCCGCCCAAAGCAAGTCATCAACACCCATCGCTTCTTCGGTCGAGCTGGCATGTTTAAAAATTCCACGCGCGGTCACCAATCCTGTGAAGATTCCGTATTGATCGAAAAATCGATGGCCTTGATAGGTAATGGCCTCAAGCATTCGATCCGCCATCTTGATGCCGTCTGGTGCACCTTCAAGACGGTTGATCCAGTTCGCAGACGTATACTCTTGCGGCTCGCGCAGGGCTGTAACACGGGCTTCCTGAATGGCACGCGCGAGCGTTTGCAAAAGCAATTTTTCCGGCAGCGTAAATTCAACCAAGTCGGTTCCGCCTTCTTGGCCTGAACCATCTGTTGCGACCAGCCGGGCTTTAACCGGCAACCCTGCCCAAGGGTGGCGCACAAGATCCAGCGCGGCATCGCCTTGGGCACTCTTCAGATTGGTTCCGGGCAATTCAACCCGTGACCGTCGCTCTTCGTCGGGTGCGGCCGGGTGCGGGGTAACGAGCGCCAAAGCAAGCTCCAGCCGCGCCAAGCCATAATCGTCCATAGCCTCCCATGAGAAAACCGTATTGTCGCCTTCACCGAGCAATGGTTCGGAGACAAAGGTAACTGTCGGAGGTGCATCCGGAGAGGTCAGCACTTGCCAGCTGGCCCGCCTACCCCACCAGTTTACCGTCAGATCGGTATCCGCCTCGATCTCGCTCGTGATCTCGAAAGCGCCATCAGGGGTCGCCTGGAACTTGATAGATTTCCTGCGCCCTTGGCTGCGGCTAACAAGTTTGGGGGCCGAGCGGGCTTGCGCTCTGATCGTAACAATAGATCCGGATGGCACCCTGATGTCCTGCGAATCAGGACGCAAAAACACGGGAGGGTGACGCGTATAGTCCGGCGCAACAATCCACGCCTCGACGCTCACATTCTGACCGCCCATCATAGTCCCGAAATCCGGAGAGAGTGCGCGCGATAGCCGGTCGCCCCCCTGCCCACCGGACACAACAAGCCCCAACACGATCGCCAAAGGCAAAACGGCCCGTAGGTATAAGGGGTCAACGGAGCGCCAAAGAGTCCCGAATGTCGGTAGCTTCAGTCCAAGCGCAGCTTGGCGCAAACGGTTCAGATGCGCCTGCCACAAGACATAACCTTCAGGCGTAGGGTCAGCAGGCCGGTCGGTTAGCGATGCGATGGGTCGCAAGTCACTTCCACGATCGAGTCCATTGCGCGCATCAAGCTCCGAGGGTTGACGATATCGCCGCCGACCGCGCCAGGTGAAGACAAGAACTGCCACGAAAAACACGAGCGCCAAGGCCGCCCGCATAGGCTCTGACAGCAAATCGAATAGGCCAAACAGCGTGAGTACGACGAAGCCGGAAACCAGCAGAAGAAGCGTACCAAACGCCTCCACGACGCGCAGAAGTGTCAAATGCACCTGCGTCAGCCTGATCTTGGCCATCAGGCCTTTTATGTGGTTTAGCTCAGCCAATCCGGCAGTGCCTCCAGTTCGGTCATCTCTTCAAATGTCGGCCTTCTTCGTACGATGGCATAATTTGCACCATCTACAAGCACTTCCGGGACGAGCGGACGTGCATTGTATTGAGAGGATAGCACCGCGCCATAAGCGCCAGCGGACAGAAATGCCAATCGATCCCCCTCTTTTATGGCGGGCAATTCGCGGCCTGAGGCGAATTTGTCCGTCGATTCACAGATTGGGCCAACAATGTCGACCGTGTTCCGCTCACCGCCATCTATCGGCTTGTCCAGCGGCAGAATATCATGGTGCGCCGCATATAATGCAGGCCGCATCAAGTCATTCATACCTGCATCCACGATTAAAAATGTCCGGTCGGGGGCGGGTTTTTGATACAACGCCTCCGTCACCATCACCCCGGCATTGCCCGCAATCACACGCCCGGGCTCCAAAATCACCTGCACTGGCAAATCACCAACAACGTCGCGGACCATGGCAGCATATTCGGCCGGAGTCGCAGGCGAATCGCTCGAGGCATAGGGAATCCCCAGACCGCCCCCCAGATCGATCCGGTCAATCTCATGTCCAGCGGCACGCAGCCGACGGGTCAAATCAACCGTTTTTTCAAAGGCTTTGCGCATAGGCTTCAAATCGCTGATCTGGGACCCGATATGAACGTCCACACCCCGCACCGCGATTCCTTCAAGCGCCCCCGCCCGCGCATATAGCGCTTCAGCGTCGGCCCAAGGAACACCGAATTTGTCGCCCTGTTTTCCGGTTGAAATGTTCGGGTGACCGCCCGCCGCAACGTCAGGATTGACGCGAATGGCAATAGGCGCCTGCTTGCCCATGGCTGAGGCGACAGCCGCAAGCCGTTCAAGCTCTGCACCGCTTTCAATGTTGAACTGGTGTATGCCTTTTTCGAGGCCAAGCTGCATTTCCTCGCGCGTCTTCCCGACACCTGAAAAGACGATCCGCTCTGGCGGAATACCGGATTTGAGCGCACGAAGCATCTCTCCCCCGCTCACAACATCTGCGCCGCATCCTTCGGCCGCCAGTGTTGCCAGAACCGCAAGATTGCCATTGGCTTTCACCGAATAGGCGATCAAACAGTCAACATCGGCAAATGCTGCTGCAATAACGCCGGCATGACGCCGCAGCGTCGCGGTGGAATAAACATAAACGGGTGTACCGACCTCATCTGCGATTTTGCCAAGATCTACATCTTCGCAGTGCAGCCGGTCGGCTTTATAGTCAAAATGGTGCAAAAAACTAGCCTGACATGAATTATGGTGACTAAACGTCGGGCAAAGCCGCGCTCTCAACCTCTTGTGTGGGTGCTGGCAGTGGAAGTTCTCCCCCCAGCTCGTTGGTTCTGGGACGAATGCGGACTTCAACTGCTGGCGCTGGCTCAATCACTTCTTCAACCGGTTTTACATCTTTAAATATGGGATCGGCGCGTTCGAGTCCTCCACGCATACCGCACCCCGCCAAAGCAGGTAGAGTAACCGAGGCCACCAAAACCAGTTTAAGCATGTTGTTCATCGGGGTCTCCAATCTCTGAATCCAGTCTGTCTTTCCATGCTGCCACTTGCTGCGCAACTTCGGAAGGGGCTGTCCCACCAAAACTTGTCCGGCTCGCGGCAGACTTCTCGACAGTCAAAACCGAATATATGGCGTCTGTAAGGCGTGGTTCGACACTTTGCATCTGCCCAATATCGAGATCAGACAGGTCAATACCGCCTTTTTCAGCCATCGCCACCAATCTTCCTGTGACATGGTGGGCGTCGCGAAATGGCATGCCCAGTTCCCGAACAAGAAAATCGGCCAGATCGGTTGCTGTTGAAAAGCCCTTGGCCGCCGCTGCACGCATTGCTTCGGGGTAGAAAGTCACCGTTTCAATCATGCCCGTCATCGCCCGAGCGCAAAGATCGAACGTATCGAAGGCATCGAATGTCAGCGTCTTGTCATCTTGCAGGTCTTTAGCATAGGCGAGCGGTAGCGCTTTGACAGCGCCCTGAAGCGCTGCAAATTTGCCGGAAATAAGGGCCGCTTTCCCGCGCACCAGTTCGGCCGCATCGGGATTCCGCTTTTGCGGCATAATCGAAGACCCGGTCGACCAGGCATCCGAAAGCCGTGCAAAAGCAAATTGAGCTGAAGTCCATAGCACAATCTCTTCGGCCAGACGGGACAGATGCGTTGCCGCAATCGACAGTGCTGAAAGCGCCTCTAGGGCAAAGTCCCGTGCCGACACCGCATCAAGCGAATTGGCCATCGGTCCATCAAAACCCAGTGCTTCGGCGGTCATATGTCGATCAATCGGAAATCCGGTTCCTGCCAAAGCTGCCGCCCCGAGCGGACATTCATTGCCCCGCACGAGGGCATCCCCAAGCCGGCCCCGATCCCGGGAAATCATCTCTACATAGGCGAGCAAATGATGCCCCAGCGTCACCGGTTGCGCTGTCTGCAAATGCGTAAAGCCAGGCATGATTGTCTCGATATGTGCCTCCGCCTGCGCAACCAGCGCTTTTTGCAAGGATTCAAGCTGCTCGGAGGCCTCTGTCAGCGCCCCACGCGTCCAGAGCCGGAAGTCGGTGACCACCTGATCATTGCGCGAACGAGCCGTGTGCAGCCGTCCGGCCGGTTCGCCGATCAAGTCTTTAAGTCGTGCCTCAATGTTCATGTGAATATCTTCGAGCGCTCGCGAAAACGGGAAACTCCCCGCTTCGATCTCGGCGAAGATGGTCTCAAGCCCGCTTTGTATTGCGGCATTATCGGCATCGGAAATAATGCCTTTGGCGGCGAGCATATCGGCGTGGGCGCGTGAACCGGCAATATCTTCACGGGCCATGCGCTGATCCACATCAATCGACGCATTGATCGCTTCCATAATATCGCTAGGCTGTGCGGCGAAGCGTCCGCCCCACATTTTCTGGCTTTTCTCGTCTATGTCCGCCATATCCATTCCTTCAAGGAGCGCTGAATGCCACAAAATATGACACGTACTTTGATCATTGGAATGCTTTTGGCGCTTGGCGGCGCAATTGTCTATGTGCTTATGAGCGCAAGTGCAGGCCCTGCCCCGCATTCTCCGTTTGAAAAGTTTGCTCAAGGGCCGCTCGAAGGGCTGGATTTTGCCTATGCGGGGGAGGTGATTGAAGGGGCTGAATTCATCGCGCCGGACGGTTCGGTGACCTCCATGCCAGCGCTGAGAGGCAAGGTCGTTCTGGTCAATCTATGGGCCACATGGTGCGGTCCGTGCGAGCGGGAAATGCCGACACTTGCAGCGTTGCAGACGGCGCGCGGCGGCGACACATTCACAGTGGTCGCAATCAGCGTGGACTCGGAAGAAGATCGAGAACATGCCCGCGATGAGCTGACACGCTGGAGCAATGGTTCGCTTGACCTCTATCATGCACCGGATTTCAAGATCACTTATGATATGGGCGCGCGCGGCTTTCCGACCAGCATACTCTACAATGCGGAAGGCGAAGAGATCGTCCGGTATGCCGGTGAACTGGACTGGGCAAGCTTTGAGGCCATCGGGTTGGTCGATGCGGTAATTGCTGCAGACAGTTAAGCCAGCCTCGCCGCAAAGAAGCGATAATTATAGCACCCGCCAAAACGTCGGCGAATATCAATCTCCCTGCGTGCATGTACCAGCGGCCTATTTGCAACATCGTTGCCGCTATACGTCTCTTCGAGGGCGTCCAGTCTCGCTTGCATTGGCGTGTAATACTCGTCCCACCAATCGTCTTCCGGCAGATTGAACCCGCCGAGCAGGTTATATCCGGCCTGGGCAATCGCCTGCACTATGCCGGCCTCATCCGTCATCTGCGCGTAAGCTCTCCAAAACGAAATGAGCTCATCCTCGCGCTGTGTTGTCGCGGCAAGCCAGATGGGCTCATTAAAAACGACCACGCCGCCCGGCTTAAGCAAAGTCCGCCAAGCTTGCAGCCCCGTGCCCACACCGACATTGTAAATGCCGCCTTCGCACCAGATCAGATCAAATCGCCCGGCCTCCGGCATCGGCGCGATCATGTCGCCTTGGCGTATCGAGATGCATTCCGCTAACTTCGTCCCGCTCATCCTTTCAGACAATTCATCAAGGAAGGGTTGGTGGAGATCTACGCAGATCACTTGTGCCGTTGGTAGTGCTTCGGCGAGTACCAGTGCTGAAGCGCCCGGACCGCAGGCCATATCCCCAATCAAAGGCCCTTGCGGCAAAAGATGCGCCACCATGTCCAAGGCGCGCAATGTGGATGCTTTGCTGCCTGCACTTTGACGCGGCAGGTTCGCATGCACTTCGAAAAAGACGCGGCGTTGCTTTGGGTCCGAAAAATCCATTCAGGCTCCATAACATATCCTGCCGTCCACCGCTTGAGCTTTCCTCCACAAGCGGGCATGGAAAGAAAATGCAGACTTTAGCCCCCGATTATCGCGAGATCGCCCGCACCCTATTCAACCGGACACCGGCGAGCACGAATTTCAATCGCCTCCGCAAACGCCTCAAACGTGAAGCGGGCGATGCGATAGAGCGGTTCGGCATGCTCGACCCAAACGGCACCGCCCCCCAGCGCTGGCTCGTCTGCCTCTCTGGTGGCAAAGATAGCCACGCTCTGCTTGGCATCCTTCTCGACTTGAAAGCCCATGGCGATTTACCTGTTGAATTGATCGCCTGTAATCTCGACCAGCGCCAACCGAACTTTCCCGCCGACACATTGCCCTCATGGTTCGATATGTTGGGCATGCCCTACCGGATCGAGACTGAAGACACATATTCAATCGTCAAGGAAAAGGTCGAAGCGGGCAAAACCTATTGCGCGCTCTGCTCGCGGCTAAGGCGCGGCATCCTCTACCGCATCGCACGTGAGGAAAAATGCAATGCTATCGTGCTCGGCCATCACCGCGAAGATGCGCTGGCGACCTTTATGATGAACCTTGTGCATGGTGGCCGCCTCGCTTCAATGCCTGGAAAATTGCTCAATGATGAGGGCGATGTCACTGTGCTGCGTCCGCTGATCCAATGCAATGAAAGTGATCTGGCCCGCTACACCAAGGCTCTTCAGTGCCCGATCATTCCTTGTGATCTGTGCGGCTCGCAAGACGGATTGCAACGGCAGGTGATGGGCGAGAAGCTCGACCAGTGGGATGCAGAGATGCCCGGCACCAAAGCCTCCATCGCGCGGGCACTTGGCCATGTCCGGCCCTCGCACTTGCAAGACACGGATCTATTCGACTTTGCGCAACTGACCCCGCGCGGCAATGATCCGGATGTGATTTAAATCCGGCCAGACATTTAGATACAAAAAGGGCACGCATAATGGAGCGTTCTATTTCGTGAGCGTGGCGAAGACACCGAAATGGTCACTACGCGGACGACCATCATGCGCAAAACGCGACCGTGCCTCGATGCGCACTGCTCCGAGCCCCCCCTTCAGGCCGATATGGTCAATCGTCAATTCGCCTAAAGGCTCAAGCTCATCGCGCGTTATAATTTCAAACGGATCAAACGCGTGCATCAACAGATCATAGGCCTCGCGACTGCCATACTTTCTAGGAATACGTTGATTGAAATCTCCCATCACAATGGTGGGACGCTCCCCGGTTTGCGTACGAAGCCATGGCGTGACCTGCTTCAAAAATCTCTTATGGTGATGCCAAGGCCGCGTCTTTTCTTCATTGGCGAGCTTGGCCATATGATACGGAATGCAGAGGCCTATGCAAAGCACGTCCTCCCCGTCCAGCTTAGTTACGCCAGCGACGAGCCCACCTGAATTTTGCAATTTCTCAGGAATGACGACCGGCTGCCATGACGTCCGCGACCATAGCATCACCAATCGTTCGCTTGGTTGCTTGTGGGCGGAGCGATAACCAACATGACTGATTGTATGGCCGCCGAGGCTTGTAAGCGAATTATCATGAGCCTCTGTCAGACAGACTAGGTCGGGCCCAAAACCACCAATTTCGGAAATAAGCGACGCGGCCTGCCAAGTCTGTGGGCCGCGTCGCTCGATGTTCCAATTGACAACCTTGATGGTCATCCGCCCACGCTAGTTGCGGGCTTTGTCGACAAGGCGGTCATTCTGCGCCCAGTGCATCATGCCGCGTAGCTTTTCGCCCACTTCTTCGATCAGATGATCATTCATGCGGGCGCGTTTGGCGTGGAAGCTCGGCGCGCCGGCCTGATTTTCCAGCACCCAATTACGCGCGAATGTGCCGTCTTGAATGTCAGTGAGAATTTTCTTCATCTCGCGCTTGGTCTTGGAGTCCACCACACGCGGACCGGAAACATATTCGCCATATTCGGCTGTGTTCGAGATGGAGTAATTCATATTCGCAATACCGCCTTCATAAATGAGGTCGACGATGAGTTTGGTCTCATGCAGGCATTCAAAATAGGCCATTTCCGGCGCATAGCCCGCCTCGACGAGAGTTTCAAACCCGGCCTTGATCAGCTCGACAATGCCGCCGCATAGGACAGCCTGTTCACCGAAAAGGTCAGTTTCAGTCTCTTCCTTGAAGCTCGTTTCGATCACACCTGCCCGCGTATTGCCGATGGCTTTGGAATAGGACAAAGCTACCTCTTTGGCGGTGCCTGTTGCGTCCTGATGGATGGCGATCAGGCCCGGTAGGCCGAAACCCATCTGGTATTGCGCACGCAATGTGTGGCCGGGACCTTTGGGAGCGGACAGCGAAACATCTACGCCGTCCATCGGACGGATCAGATTGTAATGGACGTTAAATCCGTGGCCAAACATGATGTGCTGGCCTGCGCGGACATGCGGCTCGATTTCATTGGCCCAAAGCACAGCCTGAAGCTCGTCAGGCACAAGGATCATGACCACATCGGCCCATTTGGTCGCCTCGGCCGGTGTCTTGACGGTCAGTCCTTCGGCCT
>CAZXXY010000022.1:0-27871 GCA_964644755.1 uncultured Hyphomonas sp.
GCAATGGATTTGCACTCGAATACCCGATCAGCCGCGTCCTGTGTGATGCCCGCATCCTCAATATTTTCGAAGGCGCCGGCGAAGTCCAGGCCATGGTCATTGCGCGGCGTCTGCTCGACACGCGCAATGGCTAGGATCGAGAGGGCAAGCTGCGTCCTCCGTAGACTGATTTGAGAGGCGGGCCAAGTCTTCGATTACAGATAGCAGAACACGATCTGATCGGCCGAGATAAGAGAGATCCTCGACATCAGGAGCATCCAAATACCAAAGCTGCATCTTATAATAGAGGTCTTCGACTGTTCTCGCTGGGGTCTTGCTCGCCATATCCATAATATCTGTCTGAAAATCCAGAGGCGGTCCCTCCGGATCTGTATTTGGCGCCACTGCCGGCTCCCTGGCAATGTCCGCGAGCTCGCGCTCCTTAACCTTATAAAGTTCAGCTATAGTGGCGAAAGAGATATCTTGAGCTTGAGCCCCGATATGTGAGCGAGACTCTGGTAGAGCCTCATTGCTAGGTGCATCTGACATTGATCCCCCCCTGACTGTCTTGGCGTGGAAGACTTACACCCTGAGTTGGTTTCGGCCCCATTTCAATGACTGGAAACAACCCCTCCGCTCACGGCACGCTCTGTTGTTGCAAAAGCTACACACCTGATCCAAAGCAGCGTCTGGAATACGTCACAACACTCGCAGAGTCTGGAAAAATGACAGCGCTAACATAAATCGTAGCCGTAAAAACCGAAAAGAAACAATGACACCCCTGATTGAAAAGAAACATCACTGCTTGAAACGCCCCTTAACTTCAGGTAGGGAAATCGCCGGAGAGGTGATTTTGTGCCCGCTTTTTCTATAAAAAGGCGAGCATGATAGAAAACAATGGGAGCAGGATCGGATATGAGCGATCGATTAAATCCGCTGAATATATCCGAGGGAAATGATCTCAAGGGGTTGCTGGTACGTATCGGAGAAGCTGGCTCTCCGGCAGACATCGGCCGATGTCTCGAAGGGTCCAAATTCGCCGTACATCTGTCAATTTACAGTATCGGGATTTTTCGGCTCGATGATGTGCCGATCAAGGAAACGATATTTAGTACCGAAATTGTTGAAGCCGGACTTACGGTGAATGACTTTGCGGACGCCATACAATGGAGCCTGTGCAAAGAGGCAGAATCGCTCATGCGCCCTTTCGACCTGCTTTCCCACAGTTTTGTTACGGTGGAGTGTAGCAATTTCGACCCTCTCCGGGACAGGGTAAAAAAACTTGGCCTAAAACAGGTCATGTTCATCCCCCTTCAAATAAAAAATATGCTGATCCTCACAATCGTCAATTTTCCCGATGGGGATTTCGACCAGCAGGCCAAGAAAATCTTGCCGGAAATCTACCAACTCGTCTTGGCGATATTTGAACGGTTTCCCGGGCTGACCAAATGGACCGACGAAACCTTGCTCTCGACCCGCGAGAAGGAAATACTCGAACTGACGGCGATTGGCTTGACCGAAGCAGTCATTTCGGACCGACTGGGCATTAGTGCGCATACGGTGAGAAATCATATCCAGAGCTGCAAACGGAAACTGGATGCGCGCAGCAAGTCCCACGCCGTGGCCATTGCGATGCGCGATCGGGAGATTGTGCCAGAGGGTGCAAAGTAAGGATCGCTGCCGAGGAGCCAGCGAGCGAGAAGTGATAGGCGACTTGGGTTTCGCGCATCGCATGGTCAGCGGCTGACAACCCCCTGCAAATGCATGGCGGCAATGGCTAGGATTAGTTGGCGCGGTTTTGCCGCGTGGACTCACCTCGATTGCCTTGAGAGGCATCCGCCAGGATAATGATGGCGCTCAATGCTTCGCCGGACTCCGGTCTGGAATAGTCAACATTCACCTCGGTGCCGACCCTTTGACTGAATATATTCAACAGGTCGAGCTTCGAATATTCGGGCAAGGGTTTGCCATTAAATTGAAAGATCAGGTCGCCTGCCCGCAACCCTGCCCGATAGGCAGGACTGTCGCGCTCCAAGCTCAAAACCTCGAACGCAAGGCCATGTGGCGACCCGGCGCTTATCATATCATTCAGGCCGGATCGGTTATACCGTGCGAGCGGTAGTTCCCCCTCGAATGTTGCAACACCTGCATCGACATCAAAAGAGAGGCGATTGCCTCGCAAATAATGCCGCCCCATATCGCACTCGTGAAACTCTCCGCCCGTCGCGGACTCCGGAATAGCTTCAATCGAAACCGTTACACCTTGCCCTTCAAGCCCCTGCACCGTCCCCTCCGGGTCGAAGTAAATTCCTTGAGTCCGGCCCGGGAAGAACTCGCTCGGAAGCACCTGAACCAACCTCTCCGAGGTTACGAGCCGGGCGGCGAGCGGGTGCCGGAGCGAGAGGCTGATATGGGTTGAATGCGGAGGTCCGGTGTCCACAATACAGTGTAAAACCTGCCCAAACAGATTCACTTCTACAGCCGGAAAGCCGCCCTTCGACTCAGCGGTCCAATATCCATTCAGCTGCACGGTCCCGTTGCGATCATCAATCACCCATGACGACTGATTAAGCGCATCAATTCCAATTTTCAGGCCAGAGGGGCCAAGCCCCCTTTCCAATACTCTGCCGCCCTCGGTTGCGAGAAAGTCGCGCGGTACCATAACGGGATATACTCTGGTTTGCCTGTTTCCATCATGGTGATGAAGCGTCACAAATTCCAGTTTTGGCAATAAAAGTTCACCGTAAGGCGTTCTTAGCGTGAATGTTTCCCCAGTTGGAGAAAGCGCCAGTTCATCCGCAAGCTCTTCGGTCATCAACGTTCGTGATGCCCCCGTATCGAGGATCGCGGCGTAGGTCTTGTCCCCCGAATTGATCGTTACTTTCAGCCCATAGTCAGTCTCAACTGTCTCGTTGGCTTGTTGCGCTCCAGCCTTGGACCAATCAAATGGAACAATACAGAAATAGGCCGCAACTAAAATTATGGCACTTGCAACAGATCGCAGCATGCTTTTTCCCTCTGCACACGTTCGCAATTTGCCAAGCCAGCTCCTATCGGCAGCTCGCTGCCGCGCGATCAATTGCGGCTGAGGAGCCAGCAAGCGAGAAGTGATAGGCGACTTGGGTTTCGCGTTCGGAGACGGCTTCGACGCGCAATTCCGAGCCGCGCTTGAGCGCGCGAACAATATTCGGGTCATCCTCGTCGGCGGCAAAGGCTTCATTGCCCGCAGCAAACAGCGTCCATGTCGAGCGGCCAATCCGTGCCGAGGGCGGCACATTGGAGCTGATATCATAGCCAACTTTGATGCTCGGCTGCGAGCGGGCGCGGCCGGAGCTCCAGCTCGTCACATAGAACCAGACATCGCCATGGGTGGCCGAGCGTGGGGCTTTGTCAGTGGCCTGGGTCGCGGCAAAACAGATCTTGTCCCCCTCCACATTCGAGGAAAACACCGACCAGTCCTTGAACCGCGCAATCGCGGTCGGATTCGCCAACGCGTCTCCTGCCAAAGCCATTGCCGCCAATATCGCAAATCCAAGTCGCATTCTGCTAAACCCCATTGTCTGTGTCCGCCGCTTCTTAAGCCCTTTGAAGCCATTGTATAACGTATTTATTGCCGAGAGTATAAGGCGAAATAACGACAGACGGGGTGTTTTCAGCAGCCAGACGGGGTCTCAGTCTTTCCGTTCAACGCCCAATTCGCCGAGCCGCCATTCAAGCAAATCGATCCGGTCCTGACCGAAAAACGGCTCGCCATCGACCACCATCAGCGGCACGCCCCAATGCCCGCCGGCTGTTTGGGCTTGCTGATTCGCTTCGATTTCGGCGTCGAGGGCGGGTTCGTCAGAGGCCAGCCGCGCTTCCATGTCGGCCAGATCAAATCCAGCACGTTCGGCCGCATCAGCCAGAACTGTGCCGGTCGTCCAGGGCTGGCCCGACCAGATCACGCTCGAGACTTCGTCCATAAAGGCCCAGCCTGCCTCATCGCTCTTCTCGCAAGCCATGATACCGAGCCGTGTTAAACGGTGAATATGTGGCTGTTCGGGCGCTATTTCACGGGTCGCCATGTCCATCACCACAGGATCGGGTTGCAACATGCCGATCGGCAGGTCGAGATATTGGGCGACGCGGAAAATGTCGCGGATCAAATATCCGGTCCATTGCTCGGGCGCATTGGCGAAAAATTCCGGTGTGCGGATGGCGATTGGATAGACCGGTCTTGGCCGGAACCGCGCCTCCCAGCGTGAGGACAAGGCCCGCAACCGTTTTGTCGCGAGATACGAATAGGGGCTGCGAAAAGACCAGAAGACATCGACGATTTTCATGATTCCATATTGGCAGAACTGCCAATTCAAGTCATCACACTGGAATGAAAATAAATGACACACTCCGCGCCATGCTCGATTCGGTTGGTCTTGGCATGCCCGATCTGAGTTTGCCGGACATGTCTGGCCTATCGACCCAGCAAATCGCCCAGCGTCTGCGCAGCAGCTTTTTCCGCGCCAGCCGCGCGATCGAGAGCGATGCGCCGGAGCTGGCCGATGTGTCCAGCCAGCTCGTCGATGGCGGTGATGGTCCCCTGCCGGCACGGATTTACACGCCGCTCGGCGCGGGCATCGGTGCGGGTCCCGGTATTGTCTACTTCCATGGCGGCGGCTTCGTGATCGGCGATCTCGACAGCCATGATATGATTGCCCGCAGGCTAGCCCATGCAGCGCGCGCGCGTGTTATTTCCGTCGACTACCGGCTCGCGCCAGAGCATAAATTCCCCGCAGCCCACAATGATGCGGAGGCGTCGTGGCGCTGGGTTGTCGAACGGGCCGAGGAATTGAACCTTGATCCCGAGCGGCTCGCCGTATCGGGCGACAGTGCGGGCGGAAATCTGGCGGCATCTTTATGCCAGCAGATGCTGCGTCAGGATGGGCCTCTGCCTGCCTTCCAGCTGCTGCTCTATCCGCTGGTTCAGTTCATGGACATCCGTACCAAGAAGATGTCCTTGCAGGAAAGCGGCTTCTTTCTCTCCCCCGCCCTGTTTGACTATTTCCGGAACGCCTATCTCAGCGACACCGAAGAGCGCTCGCATTTGCGTATGAGCCCGCTATTTGCGCCGGACGAAGATTTTGCCGGCCTGCCGCCCGCCCATACAATTGTCTGCGGCTGGGACCCGCTGGGTGACGAAGGCCGTGCCTATACGGACAAACTCGCCGCTCATGGCGTGCCCGCAACACTGGAAGAATATCCCAATCAGGTTCACGGCTTTCTCAATCTCACCGCTGTTTCAAAGACCGCCCGCGACGCCATTCAGACAGCCGGCGAAATTGTCGGCAAAGCGCTAGGCTCGCTCGACTGATGGTGTGGGACCAGATCATGCCTGCGCCGCCGCCGATTACAGAGATCGCCGATGCGTTCGCCGATCCGGTGCGGCCTGCGAGCTTTCCCGAGGCCATATTGCGTTATCGCAACCAGACCTGGGCCGAACAGATCGGCCTTGGTCACCTCTCCGATAAAGACTGGGCGCACCAGTTCACGAGCTTCCCGCCCCTGCAAGGCAATCTGCCCGAACCGCTGGCCATGCGTTATCACGGCCACCAGTTCGGCCATTACAATCCCGAACTTGGCGACGGGCGCGGGTTTCTCTACGCCCAGTTCCAGCTCAAATCAGGCGCGCCTGTCGAGCTTGGCACGAAAGGCACCGGCCAAACCCCATGGTCACGACGCGGAGATGGCCGCCTCACCCTGAAAGGCGGCGTGCGCGAAGTTCTGGCCGCGCATTATCTCGAAGCGATGGGCGTTAAAACCTCGAAACTGTTTTCCCTTGTCGAGACCGGCGAAGCGCTCACCCGCGGAGACGAGCCAAGCCCGACCCGCTCGGCCGTTATGGTACGCCTGTCGGAAACCCATATCCGGTTTGGCACTTTTCAGCGCGCAGCCTCCCTTGGCGAGACCGAGAACCTCGCCCGCCTCGTGGACCACGCTGTCAGATATTATCATCCCGATGCGGCCGATCCGGATATGTCCCGCCAGACCGCCGCCCTGCTCCACCGCATCGCCGAAGCGGTTGGCCGGATGATTGGCCAATGGATGGGCGCAGGCTTTGTGCACGGCGTCATGAACACGGACAATTTCAACATTACGGGCGAGACGTTCGATTTCGGCCCTTACCGGTTTTTGCCGAGGAGTGACCCGAATTTTGTCGCCGCCTATTTTGACGAACAGGGGCTTTACCGGTTTGGCCGCCAGCCGACACAGGGCTTGTGGGCGCTCCAACAGCTTGCCGCTGCGCTGAGCCCTTTGGCCGAACTGGACACTTTAACGGACGCTTTGAGCGTGTACGAACCCGCATACCAGCGCAGTTTCGCCGACCAGACCTGCCATATGCTTGGCGTCGAAACTGGAGTTTTGGCCGAAGATGTGGAGTTCCTCAGCCTGTTTTATGCGTGGATGAGTGAGACGGATATAAACTGGCCGCAAGTGTTTTTCGATTGGCATGGCGGCCCCGCCAGCGAGGCCCGTGCCAAGGCCAGCCCACTCGCCCCGCTCTATGCCGACCCCCACTTTGCGCCCGTGAAAGCCGCGCTTATGGCACGCACGCCGAAACAAGGCATTCGTCTTGATACGTTGTATTTTCAAGCCACGAAACCCGAAAGCCTATTGATAGACGAGATCGAAACCATCTGGGCTGCGATTGCCGAACAGGATGACTGGTCCCTGTTCAATAAAAAGCTCGAAGGATTTGAGGCCCTGCAAGCAGCTTTGGGCGCTTAGGTCGAGGCTCTGGACATGCAGGATAGAGCGCGGATAGTTTCATCCGCATATTGATTATTTATTCGCTCCGGCTTGCCTTTTCATCGAGGCCAGACAGACCTTCGCGTGCGGCCAGCACAGCGGCAACCTGGTCGAGAGAGACGCCGCGCGCCTCAAGTCCGACAAGCAGATGATAGAGCACATCCGCTGCCTCGTTTGCGACATCGGTCTTTTCTTCGGTGGCCAGCGCCAACCCAAGCTCTCCGGCTTCCTCGATCAGCTTCTTGGCGATCTTGCTCGGCCCCTTGGCCAACAGGCTCGCCGTATAAGACGACGAGGCCTCCCCTGCCGCGGCCCGGTCGGCAATTACCGCTGCCAAGGCTTCAAGCACATCTGCGATGGTCTGTTGATTGCTCATCCAAGTTCTCCAGATCGGTCCATAGGCCGCGAGGGCACGCCCGCCCTGGCCAGCGCTGCGCGCGCATCGGCGAGACTTGCCTCGCCAAAGTGAAAAATCGAGGCCGCCAGAACCGCGCTCGCCCCACCGTCGATAATCGCAGGCGGCATGTCATCAACGCTGCCGGCCCCGCCAGAGGCGACCACTGGCACATTGACCGCGCTCGTTACCGCCTGAAGCAGCGGCAAGTCATAGCCGTCGCGTGTGCCGTCGCGGTCCATGCTGGTCAACAGAATTTCGCCCGCTCCCAAGCTTTCGGCCTGCCTGGCGTAACTGACCGCATCAATGCCGGTGCTCTGGCGGCCGCCATGGGTAAAAATTTCCCAATGGTCGCCCGTCTTGCGCGCATCAATGGAGACGACAACACATTGCCGGCCCGCCCGTGCAGCGCAGCGGGAAATCAGTTCGGGGTCGGCAACAGCTGCCGAATTGACCGCCACCTTGTCGGCCCCTGCCCTGAGCAATCGGACCATGTCATTCGCGCTGCGTACCCCGCCGCCAACCGTGAGCGGCATAAAGCATTGCTCTGCTGTGCGTTGAACAATGTCAAGCAGTGTGCCGCGCCCTTCATGGGTGGCAGCAATATCGAGAAAGCAAAGCTCGTCAGCCCCTTGTGCGTCATAGGCTTTGGCCAGGGCGACAGGGTCACCTGCATCCTGCAAATCGACAAAATTGACGCCTTTGACCGTGCGGCCATCCTTGACATCAAGGCAGGGAATGATGCGCGTCTTCAGCATGGGTGATCCTTCAACCACAACAAGGCCAGCATGGCTAGAGACGGATGCGCCTGCGAGACTTATCCCGCTGCGCTGGCACCCGCATTGTCATTGGCAACCGATCTGAACACGGCGAGCACTTCGTCAATATCCGCTTTTGTGTGCGCGGCAGACAGGCTGATGCGCAGCAAGCAGACCCCGCCCGGTGTCGCAGGCGGCACAGCCAGATTCACATAAACGCCGCGATCAAACAAAGTATTCCAGTCACGCACGGCCGTTGGCTCATCAGGGCGCTTGACCGCAATCACAGGGCTTGGGTGATCTGCGGCCAGATCAAAGCCCATCTCGGCCAGGCCATTGTAAAGCTGTTCGGCGCGGGCCCAGAGATTTTTGTGTAGCTCGCCTTTGTCGCTGATGATCCGGTCGAGTGCGGCCTGCGCACTGGCGATCGCCGACGGTGATGGCGAGGCGGTAAACATATAAGGCCGCGCAACCCGCAGCAATTCAAACTGCGGATGCTTGGATGAACAGAAGCCGCCAATTGACGCCAGAGACTTCGAAAATGTGCCAGCATAAAAATCAATCTGGTCGAGCACGCCCTGCTCTTCTGCCAAGCCGCGACCCGTTGGGCCGAAACTGCCAAAGGAATGGGCTTCATCGACATAGATCAGTGCGCCATGACGGTGAGCAACTTCGGTCAATTCATCGAGCGGGGCCAGATCGCCGAACATGGAATACATGCCCTCGACGACAACCAGCCGGTCCCCTTCGGGCTTTTCGGTGCGCTCAAGGCGCTTGTCGAGATCAGCCGGATTATTATGGCGGAAGCGGACCGTGGTCGATGTCGACAGACGGCACGCATCATAGATACAGGCATGACTGTCAGCGTCGATAAAGATCTGGTCAGTCGGTCCGCCCAGCGCAGAAATCGCTGCCAGATTTGTCTGATAGCCGGTGGAGAAAACAATGGTCGAGGCCATGCCAAGATACTTTGACAATGACTGTTCGAGTTTGACATGCTCGACATAATTGCCATTGGCCTGGCGCGAACCGGTGGTACCGGTACCATGTTCGTCAATGGCCGCTTTCGCCGCGTCGACGCAGGCCTCGTCAAAGGTCAGGCCGAGATAATTATTTGTTCCGACCAGCAATAATTCCTTGCCGTCAACAACACCGCGTGTTGCCGAATGAATCTCGTCAAACTGCATACCCACGGGATTTCGTCCGATTTCCATAACGCGGCCAAGCCGCTCCAGAATCGGATCGTATTTAGAAAAGATACTCATTCGTCGTGCAACTGCCTTCTAAGACTGCCGAAGTGTCCGGATCGTGCCGACCAAATCACCTACTGATTTCATCTCGCTCACCGTCTCCATTGGAAAAGTAATATCATAAGTATCCTCAACCTCCATAATGAGATCGAAAACAGCTACAGAATCAACTTCCAAATCCGACACAATCACAGTTTGGCGGGATATCGCAACATTGTTCCTATTATACGGGCCAAGCAATGTGCAAACTTTCTGAAAAATCAGGTCATCAGAATCACTTACAAGTGGGGTCACGGCCGGACTCGTTTCACTCTGTTTCATTCGACGCGTCCACTCCAAACGAGAAGCGCAAGCACTCCTCCAAATTCCGAGCATCCGTGATCATCGAATCCCCAGTCCAGTCATTATGCAACATTTCTCGTACCTTACCAGTATTGAAAAACGTTGCACCACCAAATAGTGCGACAGATATCTGCGTCATAAGTGCCGCTGGTGCAAGTATTATAGGCGCGATCGGCAAAATACGCACACGTTTTGACAGCACTTTGGTCGCCGCTGTTGCTAAATCATCCCAACTTGACGCCGGGGTGGCGCCACATGGGGTCAGCACATATGCGGACCCAATCGCGCCGTCTATCGCCGGAATTGGTGCCGAAATCTGTTCGACAAGCAGACGGGCAACATCCTCCATATAGACAAATGACATGCGCCCCTCACGCCGCGCTTTTCCCGCCGGAGCGGGCAGCCAGCCGCGACGCATAATGTCCAGCAGTGGCGCTGTGGCATCATCACCCGGCCCCAAAATAGCGGGCGGACGGACAATCACGAGCTCCATGGTCCCGCTCGCAGCGGCAACCGCCCGTTCTCCAGCCCGTTTCGAGTAGGCATAATCGGACAATTGCGGCTCACGCGCCGCGATGGATGACACCAATACAAACCTGCGGACATTCGCCCCGCGCGCCGCACTGGCCGCGTTTGCCGCGCCGTGTGAGTTCGCGCTTAGCAGTTTGCTGATATGAGAGGCTTTGGTCAGGCCGGCCAAATGAATAAATGTGTCTGCACCCTCGGCAAGCTGTTCGAGCGCCTCAACAGACCCGAGATCACCCTGCACCCACTCGATTTCGGACCCCTCGCGCGGACGTCGGGTCAATGCCCGGACGCGATATCCCTGTTTTATCAGAATCGGAAGCAACGCCCTGCCGACGAAACCCGTGCCACCTGTTACGGCAATCAACCGATTCTCTGTCATCTCACGTCTGAAACGGTTCGTTTCGAGCCATCAGCGGCGAAGGCCAATGCGGACAGGTCTTCAAATCCTCCGACGACATATTTCTGTCGCGCGCGCGACCGGCTAATCTTGCCCGAAGACGTCACGATGAGACTGGACAGCGGCACAAGACCAATATGCACCTGGGTGTTGGCCGCCATGGCTGCTGCAGCTTTTGCCTCGGCATAAAGGCGAGACAGATTTTCAGGCTTGCGCGAACGACATTCTACCAAAAGAACAATTTCATCAACGCCCGTTTCATTGGTCACCGGGAAGGCAGCCGTGCGGCCAATGCGACCGGTCACAGCTTCTTCGACCGCCCATTCAAGATCCTGCGGCCAGATATTGCGGCCATGCGACAGGATGAGATCTTTTGACCGGCCAGTGATGATGATCTGTCCATCGAGCATGTAGCCCAGATCACCGGTTAGCAGCCAACCTTCTTCGGCAATTGTCGCTTCGGTTGCCTCTTCATTCTGGTAATAACCGGGTGTGATGGAGGGCCCACGTACATAGATGTCCCCGACGTTTCGATCTGCCAGCACTTCGCCTTTGCTGCCGCGAACTTCCAGCTCATGACCAGGCAAGACTTCGCCGCAAAGCATGAATTTCCGTCGGGCCGATGCCTGGGTTATGTCACTGGCCTTGACCGCCTCCCCTGTGCGGCGCAGCCGGTCATTGTCGATCTCATCGGACACGGCCCCTTTTCCCAAGGGCGCGAAGGCGAGCGCGAGTGTTGCTTCAGCCATGCCGTAGCTGGGCACATATACTTTGTCCGAAAATCCGTATTCGGAGAACACTTCTGCAAAAGCTTCAAGGGCCTCGCTGCGCACCATATCACCGCCAATGCCTGCAACCCGCCAGCTCGAAAGGTCCAGCGCACGATCATTGCGCCAGCGTTTGACGCAGAGTTCATAGCCAAATGTCGGGCTATAACTCAAAGTGCCCTTGTTTTCCGCGATCAAGGTGAGCCATGTCAGGGGACGTCGGGCAAAACTCGACGAGGACAGCAGATCCACCGAAAGCTGCGACATCATCGGCGCAACGAAAAACCCGATCAGTCCCATATCATGGTAGAGCGGCAACCAGGAAACCGCCCGGTCGCCCTCGCGCACTTTCAGCCCGTGGGTGATGATGGCTTCGCAATTGGCCGTCACCGACCGCTGCGAGCCAACCACACCTTTGGGCGCATTGGTGCTGCCGGAAGAATATTGAATATAGCAAAGATCGTCCGCCGAGAACGGGCGCAGTTTACCCGACGGGGACGCGACCCCGGGCAAATCGGGCGACGCCATATCAAAGACGGGCACATTGATCGGGGTTAGAGCCTCCGTCGCCATCTCGACAAGCAGCGGCGGCGCAAATAGCGCTTCGCCTTTTGCCTCTCCGAGCATTTGCCGCAATTGGTGAATATAACTCTCGCGCCCCCCCATAGCCGCCGGCATGGGCACCGGCACCGGCACCAATCCAGCATATTGGCAGGCATAAAACGCGCGTGCAAAGTCGACACTGGTCTCGGCAATCAAGCCGATCAATGTTCCTTTGGGAGCAAAATCAACCAGCCGCAATGCCAGATCAATCGCCTCTTCGCGCAGCGTCGCATAAGGCATGACGGCTTCAAGGGCGCCGGTTGATCCGTAAAAATTCAATCCGGTCGCACCGCGCGCAGCGTAATCCAGCGCATCCGTGAGCGTTGCAAAATTCCCGCGTCGCAGGTCTAAGCCACTCTCAATCGGAGTCCGATCAACCATACAAACCTCTCCGATTACCTCAACGCAACCCAACTCTCGAATGGCTGGCGATTGGAGATTAATCGCAAACCAAAACCACGAGCACTCAAGTCCCTAACATACCCAAGAAATGACATGTAACGCAATTGAAATCACATTGCTGTGCGAAGCTACAAATTATGCCAAAAGTGTAAGTTTTCTTGGAATGCGCATTTGGTCATATTTGTGCCAACTGTAAGAAACATTGGCTATCGAGGCCCCAGCGCGGATGTTTTTGCCGGATCAAGCGTCTTGGGTTTGAACTTGCACAAATGGGCAATGCTACAATCCCAGCATTTGGGTTTCCGCGCGACACAGGTATATCTCCCATGCAGAATCAACCAGTGGTGAGCGCCAAGTTTATAAGTGTCCGGCGTGGCCCGCTCGAGTTGGGCTTCGACAGCATCAGGGGTTTTGCCCGGCGCAAGCCCTGTTCGGTTCGATACACGGAAAATATGCGTGTCCACTGCAATGGTTGGTTGGCCAAAAGCTTCGTTCAACACGACATTTGCTGTCTTGCGGCCAACCCCGGGCAATAAGATCAGCTCTTCGCGCGTTTGCGGGACCACACCATCGAAATCATCCAGCAGCATTTTCGACAGGGCGATGACATTTTTGGCCTTGTTGCGCCAAAGACCGATGGTCTTGATGTGATTCTCAACGCCTTCGAGCCCCAATGCCAGCATTTTTTCCGGCGTATCCGCAGCCGCAAACAGCCCCTTGGTGGCTTTGTTGACGCCGACATCTGTCGCTTGTGCGGACAAGGCAACCGCGACGACGAGCGTATAGGGCGAGGTGAAATCCAGCTCGGTGTGCGGGTCCGGCCGGTCTTTGGCCAGAGCAGCATAAAGCTCGGTTGCCTTCTCCCGATTAAACACTGGGCTACGGCGCGTCTTCTTTCGCGATTTGGGCTTTGGCTTTGTGGTCATGCCCGTCTTGTAACGCCCGATATGCGCGACGCAAGGTCGCTTCGTGTTCATGGCCGTACGGTTTATATTGGCAATTATGAGCGAGCCGACCCAAACCATCTATCTTGATGAAGCCTTGCGCCCGAACGCTTCGCTCAGCCGGCGCGCCTTTTTTATTGTCATGATGGTGATCGGTCTGTTCAGCTTTGCCGGCGGCTTGCTCTATTCCGTCATCGGCGCCTGGCCGGTTGTCGGGTTTTTCGGATTGGACATGCTGGCGATCTGGCTCGCCTTCAAATTCAGCTTCCGGGCGCAGGAGCAGGTAACCTATGTGCGCGTTGATTCTGACTGTCTCCGGCTCTGGCATCAACAAAGGGGCCAAGAAGACAAGACCGCTGATCTGCCAACCGCTTTCGTCCGGGTCGAACTGGAAACCCCCACCACCCCGCACACGCATCTGCATATCGCCTATGGCAACCGCGTTTTCGTGATCGGGCGTTTTCTGACCCCCGAAGCCCGGACCAAGCTGGCCAAACGCTTGCGGGCCGCCCTTCACCAAGCCAGACATCCGGCTTACCGGTGAGGCCCAAGCAAGACTGACTTAAATACAAGACTGGGCTAAAGACTTGATGATCCCGCCTGAGCGCCAATGGTTGCGGGCTTGTGCCACCCGTTTTTACGAAAACTCAAAAAAGTGACACATGCGTCATAGTTTTCCCCGCCAGTTTGTGCTAAACACTTGATCAAACGTTCAGAAGATAGGTCGAGGATCACGCATCATGGCAGACACAGCCCACGGACTGAAAATTGACGTGCCAGAGCGGCCGCAGCCCACGCCGCGCCCACCGCTTCACCCGACACAGCTTGAATTCGATGCCCCGATTCCACCCGCCTCGGAGCTGAAACTCGAAGACATTGACTTGATCGATCCCGAACTCTGGCGCCGTGTCGGCTATTGGGACCGGTTCGAGCGCATGCGCAATGAAGCCCCGCTTCATTGGTGCGAAGACAGTTTCGTCGGCGGCTATTGGTCCGTCACCCGCTATGAAGACATTATGAAAATAGACATTGATCATACGCGGTTCTCATCATCGTGGGAGCATGGCGGCATTACACTGGGCGATCCGATTGAAGATTTTGAAATGCCGATGTTCATTGCTATGGACGAACCCCGCCATGGGGTGCAGCGCAAAACCGTGCAGCCTGCGGTCGGCCCACCAAATCTGAAAGTATTCGAACCTCTTATCCGGGAACGCACACAAAACCTGCTCGACAGCCTGCCCGTCAATGAACCGTTTGACTGGGTCGATACGGTGTCTATCGAGCTGACAACAATGATGCTGGCAACCCTGTTTGATTTCCCGTTCGAGGACAGGCGCAAGCTGACCCGCTGGTCCGATGTCGTCACCAATATGAACAATCCGGACATTTGCCCGGGCGGCGAAGAACAATGGCGTCAGGAGATGATGGAATGTCTGACCGTGTTCATGCAGATTTTTCAGGACCGCAAAACCAATCCGAAGTCGAATGATTTGATGAGCCTTCTGGCCCATGGTGAGAAGACCAGGGACATGGTGCCCATGGAATTGCTTGGCAATGTGATTCTGTTGATCGTTGGCGGCAATGACACCACCCGCAACTCGATGACAGGTGGCGTTTATGCTTTGAACAAATTTCGTGAGCAGTTCGACATTCTCAAAGCCGATCACAGCCTGATCCCTGCCTTTGTGTCGGAGACGATCCGCTGGCAGACCCCCCTCGCCTTTATGCGCCGCACCGCGCTTGAAGATGTCGAAATGCATGGCCAGACCATCAAAAAGGGCGACCAGATCGCCATGTGGTATGCCTCGGGCAATCGTGACGAACGGCACTTCGAACGCCCTAATGATTTCTGGATCCAGCGCCCCAATGTGCGCCAGCACCTGTCTTTCGGCTTTGGGATTCATCGCTGCGTTGGCAATCGTCTCGCCGAGCTGCAACTCCAAATCCTTTGGGAAGAATTGCTCGCACGGTTCTCCGACATCGAGGTGCTCGAAGAGCCGAACTTCACACCAAGCGGCTTTGTGAAAGGGTATACGTGGATGCCGGTTATTCTGCGTCCGCACGAAAGCTGAGCCGAACTGACCCAGAAATTTAGTCCGCCCGCACAACTTGACGGGTGCGTGTATTTCTATTTCCCTGAAGGCGGGAGGAATAGAAATGAGACTTTTAGCCGTATTGCTCGCGGTGCTGCTGATCCCGGCACTGGCCCTTGGCGTGGCAATCCTGCCCTTCTGGGAGGCAGGACTGAAAGACCCTGAACAGTTGGCCCTGCTGGCCTCGGCGTGCCTGAACGACCAGACCGGAGAAGCTGTTTGCCAATCCGACGCCATGCGGCTCGGTTTCGCGGCAATTGCAACGGCATTGGCCGGGGTGGGGCTGCTCGTTGCGGTCAAGCTCGTGGCCATATTGACCGGCTGGCACCGTTCGGCACTGGCATTGGCCTTCCCGCCCGCGGCATTTCTGGCCCTTCTGGTCTGCGGCCTTATTGCGATGGCACAGGGACTCCTGATCGCCGGAAGCATTTTTGTTTTAGAGGCCCACTTCCTTGGCACTGTACATATGGTTGTGGTTGGCGTCGTTGCCGTCATGGCAATCGGCGCTGGCGGCGGTGTGATTGTCAGCGCCCTTGGCATGTTCCGCAAAGCCACGACATCGGTTGTCGGCCTCGCGATCCGCCCGATTGATGCGCCTCACATCCACCGGGTGATCTCCGCTTTGTGCAGGCAACTCAAAACCAAACCGCCAACCAATATTGTTCTTGGGCTGGACGCCACCTTCTTTGCAACTTCTGCCAATGTCCGGACCCCCTTCGAGAAGGGCGCGATGCGTGGCGAGACCATGTTTTTGTCACTCCCCTTGCTCCGCATGTTGAATGAAGAGGAAATCACCTCGGTGATTGGCCACGAGCTTGCCCACTTCTCGGGGTCGGATACCGCCTATTCCAAACGCTTTGCGCCGGTCTATCGCGGGCTCGACACGGCGCTTGTCAAACTGCGCGGCGGCGACAATAAGCTCGGGCCGCTGACCCTTCCTGCAAGTTATATTCTCGGCTTTGTGCTCGAAACCTTCTCGCGGGCCTCAGGCCGGATAAGCCGCGAACGGGAAATTCGCGCGGACAAGTTCGGCGCAGAAGCCGGTTCGCCCGAAGCGCTCAGCGATGCTTTGCTCAAGGTCTCGGTGCTGTCGGCGATCTGGAACGCCGAGTTTGACGAGATGGTCAACCGTGTGCAGCATGGGCGGTTCTCGCGAAACCTGTCGCGCAACTTTGTCGACCGGACCCGTTATGACATAGACCATGACAAAATTTCCGGCCTTGCGGTTTTGGGCATGGAAAGCGAAGTCCCCCACCCCACCGACATGCATCCGGTCACCTCGGACAGGATCAGCGCTCTTGGTCTGAACCCCGAGACATTTGCAGATGCAGACCGCCTCAAAGCGTCGATCATGCCGGAGAAAACCCTGATCGCGCGGTCGGACAGTATCGAGACAATCGAAGAGCGCCTGACGGATGTCTATCAACAAATCATCGCCCAGCAGATTGGCGTCAACGAGGATGCAAGCGTGCAGTCTCAGACGGCTTTTTCCAATGTGCTGAGCATGTTTCTGGCCAAAATGACGCTGGCCGATGGCGTCCTGGATGACCGCGAAATCGAGGTCGCCCAGACCGAAGCACTGAAATACGACAATGCCTTCGATCCGGTCAGCTTCAAGGAATACTGCCGGCACCCTGATGATATTCCGCCCATCGAAAAACTGATCTATTGGGGCAATATGATGCTCAATACAGGTGGCGCCTCGCGGCTACGCGAAATCCTGCACAAGATCGCAGAAGCGGACGGCGAAATTGACAGCGCCGAGCAGGCCATGCTTGACCGGTTTGATCAGGAGCTGACCGGCGAAGACCCCGCGCCAGAAGACAAGAAAGCCTGATGTCTCGTCAGGGCTGGCCGGATCGACCAGGCCAGATCGCTAGACTTTAATCCCCGCCTTCTCGGCATCGGCAAGAAAAGCGGCCAGACCCTTATCCGTCAGCGGGTGGTTGGCAAGGCCACGAATAACACCCGGCGGCGCGGTCATGACATCGGCCCCTGCCAAAGCAGACAGTTTGACATGATTGGCCGTCCGGATGGAGGCGGCGAGAATTTCTGTCTCGAACCCGTAATTGTCATAGATCACGCGGATCTCTTCAATCAGCTCCATGCCGTCAATGTGGATATCGTCGAGCCGCCCGATAAAGGGGGAGATAAAGGCTGCGCCCGCTTTGGCGGCCAAAAGCGCCTGATTGGCTGAAAAGCACAGCGTGACATTCACCGGTGTCCCCTCGTCCGAAAGCGTGCGGCAAGCGCGCAGGCCGTCCATGGTCAGCGGCAGCTTCACGCAGACATTCGACGCAATCTGCGCCAGCGTGCGGCCTTCTTTGACCATGCCATCATAATCGGTTGCAACCACTTCAGCGCTGACGGGGCCTTCGGTCAGGCCGCAGATTTCCTTGATCACTTCGGCGAAGTCACGTCCCGACTTTGCAATCAGGGACGGGTTTGTTGTCACGCCGTCGACAAGGCCAGTGGCGGCCAGTTCGGCAATATCTTTAGTGTCGGCAGTATCAACGAAGAATTTCATAGGGTGCTCCAAGTTCAGTTTGGCTTGGCCCTATCAGGTTTCGCAATCGCTCGCTAGCCTCGAGGTCGCCCGATTGAGGTATATTCGAAGCCCTTGGCCGCCATATTGTCGGGACGGTAAATATTGCGCAGGTCAACGACAATGTTGCCGTTCAAAGTGGCTTTGACCCGCTCAAGGTCGAGCGCGCGAAACTGGTCCCATTCGGTGACAATCACCATCGCATCAGCGCCCTCAAGCGCCTCCCATGGTGATCTGGCCAGTTCAAGATCAGGCAGTAATTTTGCCGCCTCGCCCATCGCTTCAGGATCGAAGGCGACAACGCTGGCGCCGGCCTCTTGCAGCATCGGCACGATGTCGAGCGACGGCGCATCGCGCATATCGTCAGTGTTTTGCTTGAACGCAAGACCGAGCACGGCAATCCGCTTGCCTTTGACATCTCCACCAAGCGCGTCGACAACCTTGCCGGCCATCGCTTTTTTCCGCGCCTTGTTGACCTCGACGACTGTATCGACAATGCGCACTGGCGCGCCATAATCATTTGCCGTTTTCGACAAGGCAAGCGTGTCCTTGGGAAAGCAGGATCCGCCATATCCCGGACCTGCATTGAGAAATTTCGAGCCGATCCGGCCATCCAGTCCGATCCCGCGCGCCACTTCCTGCACATTCGCGCCGACCTTCTCGCACAGATCCGCCATTTCGTTGATGAAGGTGATCTTCACGGCGAGAAAGGCATTGCCGGCATATTTGATCAGTTCGGAGGTGCGGCGCGAGGTGAAGATGATCGGCGACTCCTTGAGGAAAAGCGGCCGGTAGACTTCACGCATAACCGTGCGGGCGCGCTCATCCTCTGTGCCGACCACAATCCGGTCAGGGATTTTAAAATCTTTGATCGCAGCCCCTTCGCGCAGAAATTCGGGGTTCGAGACAACCGCAAAATCCGCATCAGGGCGGACCTTTTTGATGATCTCTTCAACCTCGTCGCCCGTGCCAACCGGAACCGTAGATTTCGTCACAACAACGGTAAACCCGTTCATATGTTCTGCAATTTCTTCGGCAACCGCATACACATATTGCAAGTCGGCATGGCCGTCGCCGCGCCGCGATGGCGTCCCGACGGCAATGAACACCGCATCTGCATTGGCAATGGCATCTTTCGCTTCGGTGGTAAAAAACAGGCGTTCTTCAGCCACATTGTTCGAGACGAGCCGTTTTAAGCCTGGCTCATAAATCGGGATTTCACCGCCATTGAGCTTGTCAATCTTGGAGGCGTCCTTATCGACACATGTGACCACATGGCCGAAATCGGCAAAACAAGCGCCCGAGACAAGCCCGACATAGCCTGTTCCGATCATGGTAATCCGCATCATGCTACTCCGAATATGGGTCAGTTGCCGCCAGACGTGCAGCAATCGTGCCGCCAGATCAAGTGGTCATTTTAAGGCAGTATTCCAAACAGATAAACTAACATCCCCGCAATTAGGGCGACTTGTTTAGTTATCGCTTTCTTGATCGTCCGCCGCAGTTGGGGGCGGCGTTTTCGAGCTACCGTCTTCCAGTTTCTGACTGGCAGTGTCGATCGCTTTGGTTGCAGCCGCACCTGCAGCTTTTGCGGCCGAGCCGGCCTTTGACTTCAGGTTCTCAAACCCTTGGCGGAATAGCTCGCCGTCATCAGTTTTGAAATCGGGTAAAACATCCAAGCCATCCTCGTCCGTTTGATAATATGGCGCTACATCAAAGCCTATGCTCTTGGAGAAAACGACCTGCGGCAAACTACCTTGATAGGCATTATAGCTTGTCGCTGCGGCATTATACTGTTGCCGCGCATCCTGCATATCGTTTTCGAGACCTTCCCATTGCGTCATCAATTTTGAAAATGTCTCATTAGCCTTCAAATCGGGATAAGCTTGCGCAAGCGCATTCACCTGCCCCATGATTGACGTCGCCTCATTGTTCGCTTTCTGACTATCACTCATGCTGGTAATCGCCATGTTGACCCCCGTATGGGTCAGCTTTTCATGATCGGCATAGGATTTAGCAATGTCCGCTATGCGTTGCGCGAGGTCAGCCCTCTTGCGCGACGCAATTAGGATATTGGATCGGAAATTTTTAACCGACTCCGACAGTCTACGAAGATTGTTGTAAATGATTGCGAACCACGCGATCAAACCCAGAAGAACAATCCAAAGCATCAAACACCCCCAACGCGATGCATGATTCTAATCATCTTTTCCCGGATTTGTATAGAGTTGGCTGCAACTGTCGTACGCGGTGGTCTTCATTGCTGACCTCGGCATGCCGATTGGGCGCTAAATCTCCTGATTATAAGCCCCGACTTCCGGATGCTTGCCCAAGCGCGGTTTCACCTCTTTGTGGAAGAGGTCGCGCATATCGTCCTCTGAGGTCATGCTTTCGACAACGACAACAAGTTCCGGCTTGTTTGACGAGGCGCGGACCAGCACCCATGAGCCGTCTTCGAGCGTGACGCGCGCGCCATTGACGGTGTTCACGTCGATGACTTTGCGGCCAAGGATTTCGGTGCCGTTCAGGCTCTCATATTCGGCGACCATTTTATCGACGACGGAATATTTGATCTCGTCATCGCAATGGGGCGACATGGTCAGCGAGGTGTAAGCGACGCCAAGCTCGCCTTTAAGGTCAGCCATTGTCTTGCCCGGATTACGGTCGAGCATGGCGAGGATCGCGCCTGCGGCGACAATGCCGTCATCATAGCCAAGCCCGATGGGCGGCTGGAAGAAGAAGTGGCCGGATTTTTCGAAGCCCGCCAATGCGCCAAGCTCGTTGGTGCGGCGTTTGATATAGGAGTGGCCGGTTTTGTAATAGTCGACCGTCGCGCCATTTTCCTTGAGCACGGGATCGGTTTTGTAGAGGCCGGTTGATTTCACATCGACGACGAAAGTTGCGTCTTTGTATTGCCGCGACAGATCACGCGCGAGCATAAGACCAATCTTATCGGCAAAGATTTCCTCGCCCGTATTGTCGACCACGCCGCAGCGGTCGCCATCGCCATCGAAACCGAGCGCGACATCTGCGCCATGCTCTTTAACCGCTTTGGCCATTTCATGCAGCATTTCTGAATCTTCAGGGTTCGGATTATATTTCGGGAATGTCCAATCGAGATTGCAATCCATCTCGATCACTTCTGCGCCCATCGCCCGCAAAGCTTGCGGGGCAAATGCGCCGGCTGTGCCATTGCCGCAAGCGCAGATGACTTTGAGCTTCCGGTTGAGGCGCACGCCTTTGGAGGCTTCGGCGACATATTTGTCGAGCATGCCGTCAACGCGGAACACGCCGCCCCCTGCCCTCGGTTCGAACTCGGCATTCAGCACAATCTCTTTAAGGCGGCCCATTTCGACAGGCCCGAAGGTCAGCGGTTTGTCGGCGCCCATCTTAACGCCCGTCCAGCCATTTTCATTGTGGCTCGCCGTGACCATTGCGCAGCAGGGCGCATCAAGCTCGAACTGGCTCCAGTAAACCATCGGGCTAAGCGCAAGGCCAACATCGAGCACTTCGCAGCCGCCTTGGACGAGCCCGAGGATCAGCGCATTCTTGATGCTCGCAGAAATCGACCGGAAATCATGGCCGGTGACAACTTTCGGCTCGACACCCAGCTCGTGAAAAAGTGTTGCCATGCCGAGGCCGAGCGCCTGAACGCCTTGCAGGTTCAGCTCGGGGTCTTTCTCGTGGCCGATGCCATTAAACCACCAACGCGCATCATATTCGCGAAAGCCTGTTGGCTTGACCAGTGGCAGTGTTTCAAAATCTAGCGTGTTTGGAAGAATATCTGCGCGTGGTTTCGGCATCATGATGGTGGTGTCCCTTTGGAAAGCATTGAATAGCTATTTTCAACGCGGTGTATGCAAGCTGCGTACCGAAGCCATGCGCAGGTGTAAAGCAATCACATGTTTCGCCTCATAGGAGAATTACCTACCTTGAACACACCCATGACGTTCTGCTGTTTGCCTCAAATTTACTGCAATCTGTTCAAACGATGAACACGCTTGGGCGCTATTCTGGAGCCATGAGAGAACGATATGTCATCCTCTTTGGCGTCAGCGTGATTGTCGGCCTGTTCATCCCTACCGGCGGAACAGCAGAGGCCGAAACGAATATCGAAACGCCAGCCCCCTGCCATCAGGTCCGCGAAACAATGGTAGACTGGGCAGCGCTCGGCGAAGCGGTGGTCTTCCGCACGCAGCTTTCAGGACAAGGCACCCACTTGCCCAACGGCACTTATACATTGATCCGCGCTGACGGCACCGAAGTGGCGCTCGGCGGCGGCGGCAAATTTATCGATGACTTCGACCCTGACCAGACATGGCCCTCTTGCGAGGATCATCTTGCCGCATCGCATGTCGGGCCTATGAATGTCCCCCGCACGCAACAGGCAACAAGCCATGTGCCATATAGCGTCACCATACGTCACTATATCCGCGGAAACACCCTTGCCGAAGTCATGTCAGATGCCGACTGTCTCGCAAACGACCAGGAACGGACACGTGTTTTTGCCAACCGGCCAGAGCGAGACGACCAGGAGAGTTACACCCGCTTCCGGCAAGACCTGCGCGCCCTCGAGAGCACGCGTGGAGTGTGTCAGGACAAACGGCAGATACAGGAATATTATAAAGACGATCCTGAAACGTTGCTGCATCTCATCGAGATCGACGCGCCGCTGCTAACGATAACGCGCTCAACCTATTACAGCGATCAAGTTGCCTTCGATCCGGAGACAAACACAGTGCATGAACTGTTTTATTGGGGCTGCTAACGCGCATGCGCCCTGAAAAAATCCGCCATCCAGCGTGCGACAGGCAGGCGCGTGAGAGGTTGGGCGAAACTGCTCAAGGCCGCATCGACCAGCTCATCGCCAATCCGGGCGCGCCGCGACTCGTGTAGCGCCGAACAAAACTCCGCACCAAATTCGGGATGCCCCTGAAAGCTCGCCGACGGACTGCCGGCATAGACAAGCCCCGCATATTCGCAAAAGTCCGAGCGCGCCGTAATTTTTGCGCCCTCCGGAATGGCCGTGACCTGATCCTGATGACTGACCGCGAGCGTGAATGTCTCCGGTCCTGTTGCCATCCAGTCCGGCCGGTGCGGTGTTGTATATTCATGGCGGCCAAGCCCCCAGCCCTTGCCGGACTTTTCCGCACGACCTCCGAGCGCTTCGGCCATGGCCTGATGCCCGAAACAGATGCCGAATTGCGGCACCTGCGCGACCGCCGCCTCGCGGATAAAGTCAAACAGCTGCGGCATCCACGCGACATCATCATAAACGCCAAAGGCCGAACCTGTGTGGATCACACCCTCAAGCGTGTGCGGATCGGGAAACGGCTCGCCACTGACAATCGACACGGTTTCATAAGAGAAGCCGTCATCAACCGCCGAGATCAGATGTTCGAACATGACCGGGTAGGTTGGCCAATCCGCGCGCAATGGTTCCGGCGGCAGACCTGTTTCGAGAATGGTAAGCTTCATTTTAGCAGGTCCGAACGGGGTTACGGCGCTGTGGGCGCATCGGCGCTGAGCGCTTCAGCCTGATCTTCAATCCAGTCACGCACGCGGGTCTCCAGAAGATTGAGCGGCATCGCCCCTTCGGCGAGAACCAGATCATGATAGTCACGCAGATCGAAGTCATCGCCCAGAGCGGCTTCCGCTTCGGCCCGCAGCGAGCGGATCGTGATCTCGCCGATCTTGTAGCCCAGCGCCTGACCGGGCCAGCCAATATAGCGGGTCACTTCGGTCTGGATATTATGTTCAGCCAGTGCCGTATTCTCCTGAAAACAGCGCTCGGCTTTTTCGCGGCTCCAGCCATACCAATGCAATCCGGTATCGGCGACGAGACGGCAGGCCCGCCACATTTCATAGGACAAGGCCCCGAACCGCTTATAGGGCGTGTCATACAATCCGGCTTCGCCTGCCAGTCTTTCGGCATAAAGCCCCCAGCCTTCGCCAAAGGCGGTGGCATAATAGGCACGGCGGAATTCGGGAACATCTTCAAGCTCCTGAGCCAACGCGATCTGCAAGTGATGGCCCGGCACCGCTTCATGGGCGGTCAGGGCGGGCAATTGATAGAGCGGGCGCTGGTCGAGCCGATACGTATTGACGAGATAGGTCCCTGCCCGCCCCGTTTCCGCATCGCCGCCAGCATAGCGGCCTGTCGTATAGCCCGGAGCGATATTGGCCGGCACAGGCGAGACACCATATGTCAGGCGGGGCAATTTTCCGAAAAAGCGCGGCAGGGCCGCATCAAGCTTTTTGGACAGGACGGCCGCCTCGGCCAAAAGCGCCTCGGGGCTCTGCGCATAAAATTGCGGGTCGGTGCGCAAAAAGGTCAAAAACTCGGCAAAACTGCCATCAAAGCCGGTTTCAGCGATGACCGCTTCCATCTCGGCCCGAATCCGCGCGACTTCCGAAACGCCGGTTTCGTGGACTTTTTCGGGTGTCAGGTCCGGACGGGTCGTGTGCTGCGCCACAGCGGCCCGATAGATGCTCCGCCCTTGAGGGACGCTAAAGACACCGGGCTGGCTGCGTGCTTTAGGGGCATACTCATCGACAAAAAACCGGTGCAGGTCCTCAAATGCGATCTGGGCTTGCTTGACGGCGGCGGCGGCCTCGGTCCGCAAGCGGATGGCGGTGCTGGTGTCGATCTGCGACGGCAGAGCGCGAAACGGCGCATAGAGCGGCCCGTCCAACGGGTCAGCTGTCTGCATTTCAGCCAATTGCGTGATCACCGTTGCCAGCGGATCAGAGTGCGCGACAAATCCGGTGGACAGTCCGCGCCGCATATTCGTGATATTGTCGGCGAGATAGGCCGGAATCCCTTCCAGACGCGCAATCACAGCCTCGGCATCAGCCATGCTCCGGAGCCGCGTCCGCCCGATGACAAAGGCTGGCCTGCTGTGAAATCCCGAGTCGCCGGTAAACGGGACCCGCAAGACATCATGCTCGATCAGCCGCACCTGCGTTTGCAGAATGGTTTCGAGGATATTTGTATCGAGCGTATGATTTGCGCCCAGAGATTGCGTTCTTGCCAGCAAGGCACGGGCTTTGCGCAATGACTCGGCCTGATGATCCTGGGTGACATTCTGCCATTGTGTTGGCAGTTCTCCGCGCTTGCGGGCCGCCTCGGCCGGATCGCTCCATAGACGATAGGTCTCATAATCGGCCAGTAGCGCATCAATGGTGGCCCGAACCTCCCCATCATTCGCGTCCGGGGCCGATACAGCGCCGTCTGGCTGGGCGGAAACCTTTGGGTTGAAAACGCCAAAAAACACCAGAATTGTGGCCGCCAGGAGCCCCGTTATTTTGCCACGAATTGCCATGTGTGCTCCCGAACGATTCATTGACAGTTTATACAGGCAGTTTAAATACGATCAATGTTCCGCAACAGGATACGAAGGCTTTCAGAATGGCGTCCACAAAAACAGACCGGCCAAGGCCACTCTCCCCCCATGTTTCAATCTGGCGATGGCATGCCACAATGGCGGCCTCGATTGCCCACAGGGTCAGCGGGGTCGCGCTCTATTTCGGCAGCGCGCTGATCGCGGCCCTCATTATCTCCGTCGCCATGGGGCCAGAGGCGTATGCCGCGATGATGGATATTGTCCTGTCGGTCTTTGGCCGTCTGATCCTGTTCGGCTTTACCGCCGCCCTGGCCTATCACTTTGCCAATGGCATCAGACATCTGATCTGGGACGGGCCTGGCGCCGGATTTTCACCGGGCACAGCCAGCTTTGTCAGCGTTTTCAATTTTTTATTCGCCACGGGGGCAACCATCGCCATCTGGGCGTTTGCCTATTACGGATAGGATCCAGATTATGAGCCAGCAACAACGGTCCCCTCTCGGTCAGGTTCGCGGCCTTGGCGCGTCGCGCGCCGGCACTGAGCATTATATCCGCCAACGCGTGTCTGCGCTCGCGCTTCTTGTGCTTGTGCCATGGTTTGTCTTTAGCGGACTGGTCGCCATGAAAGGCGGCTATGCCAGCGCAGCCGAATGGCTTGCCCATCCGTTTCACGCCATCCTGATTGTTCTGACCCTCGGCGCCGCCATCTATCATATGCGCCTCGGCATGCAGACGGTTATCGAAGACTATATTGCCCGTACAAGCACGCGGCAGGCTTTGCTTATTCTCAGCACATTTTTCTCTATCGGCCTGTTCGTGGCCACAGCGCTTTCGGTGCTTAATATTTGGATTTCAGCGAGCTAGGCTTGCAATTAGGAGCTACCCCATGAGCGATTATGAATTTGTCGACCATACCTATGATGTCGTCGTCGTCGGTGCTGGCGGCTCCGGATTGCGCGCAGCGCTTGGCTCGGCACAGGCGGGTTTGAAAACGGCCTGCATATCGAAAGTCTTCCCGACACGGTCACACACCGTGGCTGCCCAAGGCGGCATTGCCGCGTCATTGGGCAATATGGGTCCGGATGACTGGCGCTGGCACATGTATGACACGGTAAAAGGGTCTGACTGGCTGGGCGATCAGGATTCGATCGAATATCTCTGCCGCGAAGCGCCCGAAGCGGTTTACGAGCTTGAGCATTGGGGCATGCCCTTCTCGCGCAATGAAGAGGGCAATATCTATCAACGCCCGTTTGGCGGCCACACAACCGAGATGGGCGAAGGCCCGCCAGTGCAACGCACATGTGCTGCCGCTGACCGCACGGGCCACGCCATGTTGCACACGCTTTATGGCCAATGCGTCAAAAACGAGACGGAATTCTTTATCGAATATTTCGCGCTTGATCTGATTATGGATGATGATGGCGTCTGCCGCGGCGTGACAGCGTGGAAGCTCGATGACGGCACACTCCACCGTTTCCGCGCCCAGAAGACCATTCTCGCAACGGGCGGCTATGGCCGCGCCTTCTTCTCTTGCACATCCGCGCACACCTGCACCGGTGACGGCAATGCGATGGTGCTGCGGGCCGGACTGCCGCTTCAGGATATGGAGTTCATCCAGTTCCACCCGACCGGTATTTATGGCGCAGGCTGCCTGATCACAGAAGGCGCGCGCGGTGAAGGCGGATATCTGACCAATGCCAATGGCGAACGCTTTATGGAGCGGTATGCGCCGAGTGTGAAAGATCTCGCCCCGCGCGATCTCGTCTCCCGTGCGATGACGATGGAAATCCGCGAGGGACGCGGCGTCGGCCCGGACAAGGATCACATCTTCCTGCATCTTGAGCACCTTGGCGCGGATGTCCTCGCCGAACGCCTGCCGGGCATCTCGGAAACCTCTCGCGTGTTCTCGGGGGTTGATGTCAACAAGGCCCCTATTCCGGTTCTGCCGACCGTGCACTACAATATGGGCGGCATCCCGACCAATTTCCACGGCGAAGTGCTGACCAAGAAGGATGGCGACCCTGACAGTGTCGTGCCCGGCTTGATGGCGGTTGGTGAAGCGGCCTGTGTGTCCGTGCATGGTGCCAACCGGCTTGGCTCAAACTCGCTGATCGACTTGGTTGTCTTTGGCCGCGCAGCCGGTCTGCGTTGCGGAGACACACTTGATGCCGGCGCGAGCCAGCCGGAACTGACAGATGCCTCCTCGGCCAAGCACATTGCCCGCTTTGACAAAATGCGGAACGCTTCGGGCGAGCATTCGGTCGCTTCGCTGCGCCTCGAGATGCAGAAAACAATGCAGGAAAACTGCGCCGTTTACCGCACCGGTGATGTCTTGCGTGAAGGCGTCGAGAAAATTGATGCCGTGTTTGCAAAGCTTCCCGGCATTGATGTTCAGGACCGCTCGATGATCTGGAACACGGATCTCGTCGAGGCGCTCGAATTTGACAATCTGATCGCGCAAGCTGCGGTGACCGTGAATTCGGCGGCCAATCGCGAGGAAAGCCGCGGCGCGCATGCCCGTGAGGACTTCGGTGACCGCGATGATGAAAAGTGGATGAAACATACACTTGCATGGAAAACCGATGGCGGCGTCAAGCTGGATTACCGTCCGGTACACGATTTCACGATGTCAAACGATATTGCTTACATCAAACCCAAAGCACGGGTTTACTAGGAAACGATCATGGTACAACTCACTCTCCCAAAAGGCTCGAAACCAATTTCTGGCAAAGCCTGG
>CAZXXY010000023.1:0-27482 GCA_964644755.1 uncultured Hyphomonas sp.
ACACTGTGTCACGGCGCCTGAGTGAAGTTTACCTTTGAGCATGTTGAGCAGCATACGGTCCCAACCTCCAATAATGTCTGTGATTGTGGGGCAATTCCCACAAGCTTCATATGGTTTTGTTAGGGGCAAAAACCAAATATAATGTTGCAATGCAATCTAATAAAACTGTGATGGCGTCCGATGGGGCAGGCGTTTGGGGCAAGGGGGAGTTCCTGACGGTGCACATAGTTGTGTACGTTGGGGGAGGTGACAGCGCCGGATTCGCTCATTAATAGGAGAGACGTGTTTTTTTTGAGGATAGCCAGAGATGAATGTACAGAGCGGTGTAAAAGAGTATTACGGACAGACATTGAGCAGTTCTTCGGATCTGAAGACGGATGCTTGCGCAACGGTTGCTGCGCCGCCTCGCTATATTATTGATGCTTTGGCTGCGGTCCATGATGATGTCTCGGCACGGTATTATGGGTGTGGTCTGGCGATTCCTCCGGTGCTTGAGGGCTTGCGCGTTCTTGATCTTGGGTGCGGCGCTGGCCGGGATGTCTATGCCATCGCCAAGCTGGTTGGCGAGAGCGGCGAAGTGGTCGGGGTTGATATGACCGATGAGCAGCTCGAAGTCGCTCGCTCGCATGAGGCCTGGCATGCCGAGCAATTTGGCTATGCAAAGCCGAATACGCGATTTCTGAAAGGGTATCTGGAGAAGCTTGATGAGCTTGATCTGGAAGCCGGCAGCTTTGATCTGATCATTTCCAATTGTGTGATCAATCTGTGCATGGATAAGCCAGCCGTTTTCCGCGCTGCGCACAAATTGCTCAAGCCCGGCGGCGAACTGTATTTTTCGGATGTCTATGCCGATCGCAGAATGCCGCAAGACCTGATTGAAGATCCGATCCTTTATGGCGAATGCCTGTCAGGGGCGCTTTATTGGGGCGATTATCAGTCCATCGTGAAAGAGGCTGGCTTTACGGACCCGCGTGTGGTCGAGCATCGCCGGCTGGAGATTATCGACAAAAAGCTGATCGCGAAAACAAATCCGATCCGGTTTGCGTCTGTCACGGCGCGGCTGGTCAAGCTTGCGTCTCTTGAGGCGGCTTGTGAGGATTACGGTCAGGCCGTGATCTATAAGGGCGGTATTGAGGGCATGGAGCAGGTGTTCAAGCTTGACGATGAACACGAGATTGAAGCTGGGCGGGTCTTCCCGGTTTGTGGCAACACGCTGGCCATGCTGATGGAGACACGGTTTGCGGCGTTTTTCGATGTGGTCGGCGCAGGCGGGCAGCACTTTGGCCTGTTTCCGGGCTGTGCGGCGCCGGATGTGTTTGGTGACACTGTGGTTGCTGCGTCAGCGCCGGTTGGCGGCTGTTGCTAGATCGCTGGGCTTAGGCAGCTGCATCTGTCTTTTTGTTCCATATCTCGCGCAGATGGACTTCGCGATCGAGCGGTAGGTTGATGGATGCGAACCGGTTGCTCGATGTGTCGGCGATGAAGGCTTGGTCGGATGGTTGAAAAATACTGGCCAGCCGGTCTCTGATGGCTTTGACGGACATCTGGCTGCGCAGAAGATAGGTGCCCGGCAGAATGTCTACAAAGAAGCCCATTTGGTTCAACTCTCGAACAAGTGGTTCGTCTCCACAATTTGTGAGTTCCAGAGAGATGACATAGTTCCGGTCGGTTTCCTGGTCTGTTTCTCCATGATTGGATGATGATGTCAGCGCTTCCCGCAAGGCAGGAACCAGATCTTCGATTTCCTCTGCGGGAATGAATTGCGCGCCATCCCCCTTGGCTATTTTTGTGCGCGGTCTGATGCGGTTTTCAGCGATGAAAGCCAGCAATTGGCCGCGGGTGTAGGGTCCATAGACCTTACCGCTTATCATGACCTGCCAGACCGGTGGGTCGACTTTTCCTAGGTTTAATGAGTCGTCCATTTCGCACTTTTCCCCCGATGCATGTCAGGGGAAATGTAAACGCTAAGTCTAAAGAAAGTGTCACCCGGACAGGCTGCGGAGGAAGCGAACCCCGAAATTGCTGCCATTACTGCGAACAACTTCAGCTGAAACAGTACCTGTTGTTACGATTTCTCCGATCATTGGTGGAGGGCCTTGTGCGATAAAACCGGCGCCCGTGAGCGATATATCGACAACATGACATTGGAGATGCCGGCCATCCTGGCGGATAATAAGGGCAGGACCTTCGGCGGCAAACCGCGTTGCTCCACGTTCCTCAACCAACCCTAATTTGTCCCGATTGATCAGCCAGATAAGTTTATCGGCGAGTTTGTCGCGCTTTTTTTGTGTGACTTTGAAATATAGAGCGAAGCCTTCATCTGTATGGCGTACAACGTTGCCCTGTACCCGTCCCATTTCGTCCAGATAGACAACGACTTGCGAATCCAGATCCGGTTTGGCCGGGGATTTAACCAACGCACCACCGCAAGAAATATTGGTGGTCACCAGAGCGTGTTCTTCGCTTTGATCGTTCAAAAAGCGTCCGTGCAGTGCAATTTCAACCCGTCTGTGGACACGATGATCCTTAACCAGCCGAGGATTTTGCAAGCGGACAGCGTTGCTGTGTAGATGCGCGTTCAACGGTTTTCCTCCAATTTGCACACACCCGCCCGCATGTCTGTTTGGGCCCGATTAGGCCCACTCCTGTGAAATTGCTAACAGACGAATCTTCACAAAGTGTTGCTAAATCGCGTGAGAAGAAAAATACTCGAAAAATAGAGATTTATCGGAGATGGTGATGGCGAAGCGCGCAACGGGGTTTGATTTTATTATAGTTGGGGCGGGGAGCGCAGGTTGTGTCCTGGCCAATCGGCTCAGCGCTGATCCGTCGATCCGTGTCTGTCTGGTCGAAGCAGGCGGTAAAGATAACAGCCTTTTGGTCAGGATGCCTGCAGGAGTTGGCAATCTGATCAAGAATAAGAACCCGCACAATTGGGGGTTCTGGACCACGCCGCAAACCCATATGAACGATCGCAAACTGTACTGGCCACGGGGGAAAGGCTGGGGTGGGTCATCTTCAATCAATGGCATGCTTTATGTTCGTGGCCATGCTCGCGACTATGATCAGTGGCGGCAAACAGGGCTTGCGGGTTGGGGATATGCCGATGTGCTGCCCTATTTCCGGAAATCAGAGCATTATGAGGAGGGCAGCGACGCCTTCCACGGACAAGGCGGCCCGCTTTGGGTCGAAAACTGTAAGCTGGACAATCCGATCTACCGGGCTTTTGTGCAGGCGGGGGTAGAGGCCGGCTATCCGCTGACCGAAGATTTTAATGGGGCCCAGCAAGAAGGTTTTGGCCCTTATCAGCGGACCATTCGCGATGGTGAGCGCTGGAGCGCCTCATTTGCCTATTTGCGGCCTATTCACGATGTGCGGGAGAATTTGACGGTCGTTTCGACAGGTCTTGTGACCCGTATCCTGATGGAGAATGGGCGGGCTACGGGGGTCGAGCTGGTTGAAGGCAAGGGCAAAGAGACGAGCCAGATCTATGCCGATGGGGAAGTTCTGGTTTGCGCAGGGGCAGTGCAAAGTCCGCAATTGCTGCAATTGTCGGGCATTGGTGCGCCGAAGGCCTTGCAGGCTCTGGGGATCGAGACCGCTGTCGAAGCGCCCGAGGTTGGCGAAAATCTGCAGGACCATCTCGATGTGCTCGTCCATCAGGTCATCACCCAGCCCCTATCGGCCTATTCAGCCCAAAAAGGCCTGAAAAAGCTTGCGGTGGGGTTGAATTATATGACCCGCCGCAAAGGCATTGGTCGGGAGAATTTCCTGCAAGCGGGAGCGTTTGTGAAATCGCGCGAGGGGCTTGATCGGCCAGACATCCAGTTGCATCAGGTCAATGCGCTCGGGTTCAACCATGCCAATGAGTCCGTCGATATGGACGGGTTCATGGTTCATGCCTGCCAACTCAGGCCGGAGTCGCGCGGCACGATTGGTCTGGCGTCGGCCGATCCGTTTGATGACCCGCTGATTGATGCGAATTATCTTGCCACCGAGACGGACAGGCTGGTGATGCGTGAAGGGCTTAAAATTATGCGGGACGTTTTGGGGCAGAATGCGCTGAGCCCTTATCGCGGCCCGGAATTGTCGCCTGGCGAAGCGGTTCAGACAGATGCGGAAATCGATGCCTTTGTGCGCGCCCATGGTGAAACAATCTATCATCCTGTGGGCACTGTGCGGATGGGGGCTGATGAGACGGCGCCAGTGGACGGAGCGTTGAGGGTGCGCGGCGTGGATGGGTTAAGGGTCGTTGATGCGTCGGTGATGCCAAGCTTGGTCGGCGGCAATACGAATGCCCCGACGATCATGATTGCCGAGAAGGCCGCTGACATGATTTTGGGGAATGCGGCTTTGGTTGCCGAAGAGGCGGAGATTGCGGAAACGGTCTAGCGGAGGACTTCGCGCCAGCTTGCCGCCCACGCCTTGAGCCAGTTTCCCAGGGTTCCAAGGAGTTTTTTGCCCAGCCGGTTGGCTGGAATTTCGAGGTATTTGTTCGCCAGCACAGCAAGGGCCAAAGTCGTCAGGACTGACAAAGCAAATTGGGCGGGAAAGCCACCTGCGCCGTCGAGCATGTGGGCAAAAAATTGTTGGACCGGCCGGTGGACGAGATAGACGGCAAAGGAAATGGTGCCCAGATAGGAGAGCCGTCCAAGACCTGCGACACCGAACCCGCGTTCGAAGGCCGCCAGAAAGACCACGAGGCAGAAGAACGGCACCATGAGGAAATCAAAGGCGGTTTCTTTCACGGGGCTGAACAAGGCTATGGCAAACAGGAGAATGGTTATTGGCGTCAGACGGCTGATCAGGATCAGCTTTTTGTCGTCGATTGTGGGCAAAAGGTGGACATAGAGTTCATAGATGATGATGCCAAGGCAGAACGAGCCAAAGCCTCGCAAGAGCCCCATGTTTACGAAGGGGACAATGTTTTTCTCGACCCCGTTCAAATGCCCCGGTGAGACAAAGAGGGCGGCAAAGGCAATCAGGGAGATGGCGGTGAGTGTGCCCCAACGGGCCCAGCGTTTGGATAGTTTGGGTATAATGGTGATGAGGCCAAGCGCTATGACCATGTTCACCCAGAACTCGACCGATATTGACCAGGCTGGCGAATTGAACTCGATCGTATCGGGTCCCAGACCGATATTGTGTAGCATCAAGGCATGCAGAACCAGATCGGATTTATCGATATAACGATGGGTCAGGGTATAGACGCCCAAGCTGGCGATCAATGTCACCAGATGAAGCGGATAGAGGCGTGCGACGCGGGCCTGAGCGAAGGCCCATATATTGAACCCGTCATGCCGGAAATAGGCATGGGTCAGCACAAAACCCGATAGGATCAGAAAGAAGTCGACGGCAAGATAGCTTGCGAAATGGGGGCTGACGGCTTTGAAATGGTAGATCATGACGACCAGCGCTGCGAACCCGCGAAGCGCGTCTAGAACGAGAAAGCGGTGCTTCGCGCCCGGTATCATCAGGTCTGGTGTCATGGTTTTCCTAGCATAAGTTCGGAACCGTGCTTTGTTTTATCAACGTTCCCACTGCCTGAGCCTCCGGACGTCTAGATGGCTAAGCTATCATCACTGAAGGACCAGAAAAGGTCTTCTGTCAGCAGTCCGGCAGCTTTGTGTTGCATGAGCATTTTCAGACGTGTGTATGGCGGGGCTCTGAACACTTCTGGCGTCATATCAATTGCCTGGAACATTTTCAGCATTTGCTCTGCACCTTTCTCCGCTGTCCATTGGCATTCGAAGTTTGGCAACAGACGTTGGATCTTGTCGAAATTGACCCGATATGAGCGGTTGTCCGCCGACGGCTCGCCAACAATCAGCTCGCAATCAGGGAAGCGTTCGGAGACGATTTTTGCAATATCGATGACGCGATAGTTCTGCTCGGTCGAGCCGACATTCATTGCTTCGCCGCCGATTTTTGCAGCGTCGCCGATCAAAGCCTGATGGACGGCTTGGCACATATCAAGTGCATGGACGAGCGGGCGCCAGGGCGTTCCGTCCGAGAGCAGTTTGATCTCTTTGGTGGTCCAGGCCAGACCGCAAAGGTCGTTGAGGACAATGTCAAAGCGTTGACGTGGAGATGCCCCATAGGCTGTCGCATTGCGCATAAAGCATGTGGTGAAGTCCGCATCGTTCATTTTTCGCAGATCGTTTTCGACCTTCACCTTGCATTCTGCATAAGCAGTTTGCGGGTTCACCGGACTTGTTTCGTCAAGGACAGCGTCGCCCTCTGCAACGCCATAAACCGAGCAGGACGACATGTAGACGAAGCGTTTTATGCCAGCTTTGCGGGCCAGATTGGCCAGCCGGACAGAGCCTTCATGATTGATCTGGAAGGTTAGTCCGGGATTTTGCTGACCGAGCGGATCGTTCGATAGCTCAGCCAGATGCGCAATGGCGTCAAAGCCTTGCAAGTCTTCCTCGGTGATGTCGCGGATGTCTTTTGTGATGACCATCGGGCTGGGGCCGGGCATCGGAAAGAGCCAGCCGCTACGATAGAAGCCGGTGTCCAGTCCAACCGCTTCAATTCCCTGTTTCATCAGATAGGGGCCGAGCAAGGCGCCAATATAGCCGTCCGCACCAGTGAAAAGTACACGCATAGAAGATCTCCGGATGAGTGCGGGTTGCCGTGCCCGGAACCTGCGACCTAGATTGGGTGGTGATCGAATGTCTTCATTTGATCGACCGGTTAGCCTGATAATTGCATTTCCGAACACTAGTGGTCGCGAATATGCCTTTTTTGTCTTATGTGGGCGTGGGCTTGCAAGTTCAAGGCCAGACAGGCGCTGCATGAAGAGTGGAGATCGATCTATGACCGGACGGCCTAGATTTGAGGCGGATATTGTGATTGCCGGTGCCGGTGTGATCGGGCTGTCAGTGGCGCGTGCGTTTGCTTTGGCGGGGCGTGAAGTGCTGCTGGTTGAAGCGGCAAGCGCGATTGGTACACAGACAAGCGCGCGCAATAGCGAAGTGATCCACGCCGGAATTTACTATCCGCAGGGGTCGCTCAAAGCCCAGTGCTGCACCGAGGGCCGTCGCGCGCTTTACGATTATTTGCGCTCCCGGAATTTGCCATTTCAGCAATGCGGAAAACTGATTGTCGCGACCGATGATGCGGAAGCCCAAGAGCTTGACGGTATTGCACGGCGGGCTGCGGCGAACGGTGTTGAAGAGATGCAGTTTGTGGATAAGACAGGTTTGAAACGGCTTGAGCCGGCTTTGAAAGCTGAAGCCGGACTGCTTTCGGCCACGACGGGCATAATCGATAGCCATGCTTATATGCTCTCGCTATTGGGGGAAGCTGAAGATCACGGCGCTGCATTGGCGCTTGAGACCCAAATCACACATGGGGTTTGCCTCTCCGATGGTAGAACGCAGCTTGAGTGTGAGGGGAAAGACCCATGCACGCTGATTGCAAATGTGTTTATCAATGCAGCCGGGCTTGATGCTCCGGCCGTTGCCAGGCGGATCGAGGGGCTCGATCAGACCCATGTGCCTCAAGCTTATTTTGCCAAAGGCAGCTATTTTACGCTGACGGGCCGCGCGCCGTTTGAACGATTGATCTATCCGGTTCCGGTCAAGGGGGGCTTAGGGGTGCATTTGACGCTCGATCTTGGCGGACAAGCGCGGTTTGGGCCGGATGTGGAATGGGTCGAAGATCGCGATTATGCGGTTGCGCCCGGGCGGGCAGACGGGTTTTACGCTGCGATCCGGAAATATTGGCCAGATCTCAAATCAGGGGCGCTCGAGCCAGCTTATTCCGGTATCCGCCCGAAAATTGTCGGCCCCGGGGAGCCGAATGCGGATTTCGTGATCTCTGGACCCCTCGATCATGGCAGTGCGGGACAGGTGCATCTGTTCGGAATCGAAAGTCCCGGACTTACTTCATCTCTGGCGTTGGCCCAGCGGGTGGTCGAAAAACTGGCTTAATGTCTAGCCGGAGGGCGGGTCAAAGCTGGTTTGACCGTTCTCGATCGGGACAGCCCCCTCGGAGGCGGTGATTTCGAGCACAGAGAGTGAGCGTTGGGCCGTGCCATTGGAGCGAAAGCGGAAGAGTCCGTTGACGCCTTGGAAGCCATCTGGATGGGTTAGGCCGCGCTCGGTCAAATCATCCTGAGCGGCCAGAGCAGCAGCTAAAGCGCCTGCATCATAGCCGATAGATGCCAGGCTTGACGGGGCACGATTGTTGTAAATGCGGCGGAATTCGCTATCGAATTGCTGCGTATTGATTGGGTCTGCGGCGGCAAAGACTCCATTGATCAGGGTGGGTTCACGCCAGACCGAGGGATCATTCCATTGTTCTGTTCCGAGCAGTTGAACATTGCGAGTGTCGACACCGTAATAGGGTAGAAGCGGCGCGACGGCACGCAGTTTGACGCCGCCTTCGGGAATGAGGATAGCGATGGAGCCGGGTTCGAATTCGCCTTCAGCCTCAATAGCGCTGGCCAATTGTTTGGCGGCATCTATGGGGGCATCATCGCTAGGCTCGTAAAAAGCGGATGACAACATGCGCACGCCATTCCGGGCAGCTTGCTGGCGTAAGGCTGCTTCAGCGCGCTGGCCGAGGCTTGAGCGGGGGCCAAGGAAAGCGAAACTTTTGGCACCGCGACGGGCTGCAAATTCGGCAACGCGGCTGACTTGTTCTTCTGGAGATCTTGAAATCAGATAAGCGCCATCGCCAGCTGCATCCGCCAAAGTTGAAAAGGCTACAACGGGTATATTTTCATCCTTGGCCAAGCTGCGCACCGCTTTGACATTGGCGGCAAAGAGTGGGCCGATAATGATGTCGGCCCCTTCGGTCAGGCTTTCTTCGGCTCGCGCTCTGGCCGTTGAAGTGACACCGGCGGTGTCTTTGGGAAGGATCACAAAGTTCTCTTCACCGCGATTGAACAGAGCCAGTTCGATGCCGGCAAGTATGCCTTCGGCTTCCGCGCGCACATTGGCACGGGGGTGGGAGAATGGCAGCAGGACGGCAGCACGTTTGACATCGCGGCCAGCCATATGGGGCGGGATATAACCATCTTGCGGGTCGGATTCGGCTGTCTCGACTTCTTCAGGACCCGTTTCCTCAGCCTCCGCTACCTCGACGGGGACTGTACCCGGGGCAGGTCTTTCGGTGCCTGTAGAGATCGGGACAGGCGGTCTGGTCTGCGTGGTTCCGCAGGCTGTTGTGAAAAGAAGCGAGGCGGCAAGCAAAAGGAAGCTTGGCGAAAAGCGCTTAAGGCGCGATTGTGCATTATATGTCATCATCAGATTCTCAAAATTCCTCAGCGATTCTCTCAACAAGCGAATCTAGTCAGACCGCAGGCTCTATGCAAGTGGACTCCGGTTTGCACATTGTTTCAACTCCTATCGGCAATCTCCGCGACATTACCCTACGCGCCATCGACACGTTACAGGCGGTCGATGAAGTGTTGGCCGAAGACACGCGGACGGCCCGAAAACTGTTTGATGCTTACGCGATCAAGACCAAACTGACGGCATATCATGACCATAATGGGGCAGCACGGCGTCCTGAACTGTTATCGCGCTTGCAAGACGGGGCCAAGATTGCCCTGATCAGTGATGCGGGGACACCGCTTGTGTCTGATCCGGGCTGGAAGCTCACCCATGAAGCGATTGCTTTGGGGATCGATGTGTTGCCGGTACCGGGAGCGTCGGCGATGCTTGCTGGATTGGTCAAGTCCGGCCTGCCAAGTGACAAATTTCTGTTTGCGGGATTTTTGCCAGCCAAGACGGGCGCAAGGCAGAAAGTTCTGAAAAGTCTGGCGACGGTTCCGGCAACTTTGATCTTCTACGAATCCGGACCGCGCCTTGTCGCCTGTCTGACCGATATGCGCGACTGTCTGGGCGGGGGACGGGCGGCGTCGGTGACGCGGGAGTTGACCAAACTGTTTGAAGAGGCGCGCGGGGGCACCTTGGCCGAACTGGTCAGCCATTATGAGGCCGCAGGTCGGCCTAAAGGCGAGATTGTTGTTTTGGTGGGGCCGCCTGAAGCCGATATTGCGCCAACTGAAGAGGCGCTCAAGGCAGCACTGTTAAAGGCCTTGGCAACGCAGCCGACGAAAGCGGCCGCGAATGAAGTGGCAGCGCAATACAATTTGCCAAAACGCGATGTTTACCAGCTTGCGCTCGATCTGAAGCGCAATGGCTGACCGGCGGCGGGCAGAGAGGCGGGGGCGGCGGGCGGAAAGTCTTGCTGCCATCGCATTGATGCTCAAGGGCTATCAAATTCTGGCGCGCCGTGCTCGCACGCCCGCTGGCGAGATTGATTTGATCGCGAAACGGGGAAAGATCGTTGCTTTTGTTGAAGTAAAGGCGCGAAAAACCCGAACTGTAGCGCTGGAAGCTGTGACAGCGAGGGCGCAGAGCCGGATTCTTCGCGCGGCAGAGCTATGGATGGCGCAGCGTGGCGATTTGGCCGATCATGATTGGCGTTTCGACATTGTAGCGGTCTTGCCGGGACGATTTTTGCCATTTCGCTGGCCAAAACACTTTGCCGATGCCTGGCGCCCAAATTTAAACATAACCGCTCGGTAACGCTTATGGCGTAGAATGGGTGTTCGAGGGGCTATAATGTATGGAATTCAGGAGTCTATTATGAAACACTGTTTAGCCGGATTTGCCGCTGCTGGTATTCTAGCTCTTGGCGGCTGTGCCGTGGCAGCGGTTGGTGCGGTTGGTGCCGCCGGGGTTGCAACGTTTCAGGAACGCTCGGTCGGAACGGCCGTTGATGATTCTACTGCGGCCGGCGAGATCAAATCAAAACTCCTTGCCCGCGGCGGTTATGGCGGCGTTGATGTTGAGGTGGTTGATGGCCTTGTTCTGTTATCGGGCCGTGTGGTTACACCGGAAATGCGCGTGCGTGCGGAAGAGGTCGCCTGGAGCTCGAAGCGGACGGCTGATGTCGCCAATGAAATTCAGATTGAAGCGCCGGGCGGTTTTCGTGCCAGTGCTGCAGACCAGTGGATTTCCACCCGTGTTCGGACATCTTTGATTGCCAATACCCGCGTGCGGCGGATCAATTTTCATGTGGAGACGTATGACAAGGTTGTTTACCTGATGGGGATTGCGCGGTCCCAGGCTGAACTCGAGCGGGTGACCGGCATTGCCTCGCGGGTCAGCGGCGTTGAAGAAGTTGTCTCCTATATCAAAATCCGTGAAGGCGGTGATTTGGCACCGGCCACGCCATTAGAGCCTGCGGGCGTGGAGCAGGCCGTTTCGCCTTATCCCGAGCAAGTGACCGAAGACGAGCTTGCGGGCGGCGCTTACTAGCGAGCTCTGGACACGGGCTTGCGGGGTCTTCATATGTGGGCGGTAGATCTAAAGGATGCCGCCCATGACGCTTCGTATTGCTATTCAGATGGACCCGCTGGAAACCGTTGATATTGACGGGGATACCAGTTTCGCACTGGCCGAGGCGGCGCAGGCACGCGGCTATTCGCTGTTTGTGTATGGGCCGGAGCATTTGTCTTACAATCAGGGCCGCGTTGTTGCGCGGGCGCGTCCGGCCAAGGTGCAGCGGGTGGCCGATGCGCCCGGCGTGTTTGGCGATGAGGTGGAGCTCGACATGGCGGGCGATGTCGATGTCATTCTGATGCGGCAGGATCCTCCCTTTGATATGTCCTATATTACCGCTTGCCATGTGCTGGAGCTGATCTCTGACCAGACATTGGTCCTCAACGATCCGGTCTATGTGCGCGGAAGCCCGGAGAAATTGTTCCCGCTACTGTTTGCCGACCTGATGCCGCCAACGCTGATCTCGCGCGACGAACAGGCGATCAAGGCGTTTCGCGCAGAGCACAAAGACATTATCCTCAAGCCGCTTTACGGCAATGGCGGGGCGGGCGTGTTCCGTGTGAAGGCGGATGATAGCAATTATGCATCGCTGATGGAGATGTTCCTCGAGCGTTCGCGCGAGCCTATTATCGCGCAGGCTTTCCTGCCGGATGTGGCCGAGGGCGATCGCCGGATTATCCTGATTGACGGCGAGGCTGTGGGCGGGATCAACCGGCGACCCTTGCCCGGTGAGACGCGCTCGAACATGCATGTTGGCGGCAAGGCCGAGCCTTATGAAATGACAGCAAGCGATTTGCGGATCTGCGAGGCGATTGGGCCGGAGCTTAAACGGCGCGGGCAAGTCTTGGTCGGCATTGATGTGATCGGGGACAAGATGACCGAGGTGAATGTGACCTCGCCAACCGGTGTGCAGGAGCTCAAGCGCTTTTCCGGTGTTGATGCGGCGGCCCTGTTCTGGGACGCGGTAGACAGAAGGCTTGGCCGATGAGCTGGATCAAGACAATTGCTTATGCGGACGCGGCTGGCCGTCTGCGTAAGCTATATGACCGGGTCAAAGGCCCCGATGATAATGTCGATAATATTATGATGGCCCACAGCCTGCGTCCGCACTCTATGGAAGGGCATATGGCGCTGTACAAATATGTGTTGCACCATTCATCCAATACGGTGCCCAAATGGGTGCTTGAAGTGATCGGGGTTTGGGTCAGCTTGCTGAATGCGTGTGCGTATTGCGCCGAGCATCATTTTGCAGGACTGGTGCGACTGGAACCACCTGTGGACACAGATGTACTTTATGCTGCGCTCGCCGGGCGGGATTTGGCGGCGACGGGTTTGGATGAGAAATATGTTGCTGCTCTGAGCTATGCCGAAGCACTGACCGTGCGGCCTGCCGAGATGGCCGAGGGCGATGTTGAGGCGCTGCGCGAGGCAGGGTTCGACGATGGCGAAATTCTGGAGATTAATCAGGTGACGGCGTATTTTTCCTATGCCAACCGGACGGTGCTTGGACTTGGCGTCTCGACCGATGGCGATGTGCTTGGGCTGTCGCCGGGCAACTCAGCGGATGCGGATGATTGGTCGCATTCCTAGCGGGCGCATTCTCACACCATAGACTTTGCAATTTCGAGGGTGACACGGTCGGCCAAGAGGCGGCCTTCCGGGGTGAGTTTGAGCTGATCGCCAGAGGTGTCTAGCCAGCCGCCATCTATGAGGTGGGCGATTTTGACGTTGTCGAGTTTGGTCCCGAACAGGTGTTCTATGCGGGCGCGGGCGAGGCCGTCTGTGGGGCGCAACCCCATCGCGAGAAGTTCGTGGGCCGTGTCCTCATTGGTCAGGGTGCTTATGGTTTGAGGCGGGCTTGCGATATAGTCGGCCGGGCGGTCTTGGGCTTTTGTCGCGAGGCGTTGACCGTTTTCTGTCAGTCGTCCATGTGCGCCCGGGCCAATGCCGAGCCAGTCGCCGGAGCGCCAATAGATCTGATTGTGGACCGAGCGGTGGCGTTCACTTTCCGCGTGGTTGGAAATTTCATAAGCGGGTAGCCCTGCCGCGTGTGTGATGTCGGCGGTTAGCTCATAGAGGCTCGCCTGATTGTCATCAGGGAGAGGGATAAGGTCGCCCCGGGCGGTGCGCTTGCCGAACGGGGTCGCCGCTTCGATGGTCAGTTCGTATAAGGACAGATGCTGGGCGCCGAGTTTGATGGCGGCCTGCAACTCTTTTTCCCAAGCGGCTACGGTCTGGCCGGGGCGGGCATAGATCATATCGATGGAGACGGATGCGAATGTGTCGAGGGCAATATCGGTGGCGCGTCGGGCAGCGTCGGCATTATGATCGCGGCCAAGAAATGAGAGGGCGTCATCGTCTAGTGACTGGACGCCGACGGAGAGGCGATTGATACCGGCTGCGTGCCAGTCTCTGGCTTTGGTGAGGGTAATGTCGTTCGGGTTGGCTTCGAGCGTTATCTCGCAGTCGGGTGAAATCTGGTAGGTTTCTGCTAAAATGCCTATGAGATTGTCGATTTCGGTTCCGCTCAAGAGTGAAGGGGTGCCGCCTCCGAAGAAGATGGACGTTAGAGGCTGATGGCTGGTGAGACGCGCGCTTTGGCTGATGATGTCAGCATGCATTGCTGCGAGCAAAGGCGCAGGATCACGGGTCTTGGCGGCGTAGACATTGAAGTCGCAATAGGGGCAAATTCTGGCGCAGAATGGCCAATGGATGTAAGCGCCGAAGCCATAGGCTGGACCATATGCAAGGGCGGTCGGCTCAGTCACCCATCAAAGCCTGTTTGAGCTTTGCGAAAGCATCAGCCCGGTGGCTCATCGCATGTTTGCGCGCCGGATCCATCTCGCCAAAGGTTATGGTTTCGCCGGTCGCAACGAAAATAGGGTCATAGCCAAACCCCTTGTCGCCGCGTGGGACAGAGACGAGCGTGCCGTGGACTTCGCCTTCGAAAACTTCGGCGTGGCCATCAGGCCAAACCACAGCAAGAGCGCAGACGAATTTGGCACTGCGGTCATCAGTTCCGGTTGCGTTCAACTCGCGATCCACTTTGGCCATCGCCTCGTAAAAATCGCGGTCTGGGCCAGCCCATCTGGCAGAATAGATACCGGGCGCGCCGTTCAGGGCGGTGACCGACAGGCCGGAATCATCGGACAGGGCGGGTGCGCCGGTGGCCTCGGCGGCGGCGCGGGCTTTTAGAATCGCGTTGCCAGTGAATGTCGTTTCGGTTTCTTCGGGTTCGGGGAGATCGAGATCAATTGCCGAGGTGATGTCGAAGCCGAGGGGCTCGAGCAGGTCGCGCAACTCCCGGACTTTGCCGGCATTATGGGTTGCTGCGATGAGCTTGCCGGGTTGAATTTTTCGTCCTGCGGCCAATTTTGAATCCAATCTTATCTTCTTTGAGTAAAAAATTATCGTTTGTCGGTAAGCCCGAAAGCCTGTATGTATGATTTAGGCGATGTTTGAGACAAAGAGAAGCATATCAATGAACCGTGCGGGGCCAAATTCAGTTGCGACGATATTACGTGTGTTTGTGCGCGTCGTTTTCTGGTTGACGGTGGTGTTTGGCAGCCTTGCCTTTCTACTTTTGCTTGTCGGATTGACGACGAGTTTGAATGGCGGGCAATTGGACGCGGAATTCGGCAAGGCCGTTTCAGGTGATTTGTCGCCGAGCATGTTCATGGCGTCGATGGCAGGGCTTATCGTGCTGGTGCCGGGAATCAGCTATATTTGCGTTCAGTTGAATCGCATTCTTGCAACATTGGCTGCGGGAGATCCATTTATACCCGAGAATGGTCCGAGATTGATGCGGATTGCTGCAACCATAGCGATTATGGAGCTTGCACGATATGCGCTGATTTTGTTGCTGTTTCTTTTTGCGAACTTTGATAAGGATGTCGAAAGTCTGAGGTTTTCAGTTAGTTTGGTGGCGTGGGTGTCCGCTGCGACCATGCTGGTATTTTCTCAAGTTTTTCGCGAAGGTAGCCGCCTTCGCCAAGAAGAAAAAATGACGGTTTAGGAGAGATATTTGTCTATTCGCGTAACACTTGACCGGGTCTTGCTAGACCGACGCATGTCGCTGACGGAACTTTCCGAGCGTGTCGGCGTCACATTGGCCAATCTGTCAATTTTGAAAACGGGTAAGGCGAAAGCTGTCCGTTTTTCCACGCTTGAGGCCTTGTGTCGGGAGTTGGAGTGTCAACCGGGTGACATACTTGCCTATGAGGACGGAAACGGGCTGGAGCGCGTGGTGGCGGCAGAATAGAACGATGGGGCTGCGACCGTTTCATCTGGCAATTCCAGTCAACGATCTTGCGGCGGCGGAAGCCTTCTATAGCGGTATTATGGGATGTGCGCAGGGACGCCGTTCCGACAAATGGATCGATTTCGACTTTTATGGACACCAGCTCGTCACCCATCTTGCGCCGGAAGAGTGCGGACGGGCACAGACCAATCGTGTTGATGGTCAGTCGGTACCGGTAAAACATTTCGGTGTGATATTGGCTCCGGAGGATTGGCGAGCGCTGGCCGACCGGTTTCGGGCTGTCGATACTGATTTCATTATCGAACCTGGCATCAGGTTTGAGGGAGAAGCCGGAGAGCAGGGGACATTTTTCCTGCTTGATCCGGCCGGCAATGCGCTCGAATTCAAGTATTTTGAAGACATGGATGCCTTGTTCGCCAGCTAGGGGCTCGGCGGTACCGGATCGTTTTGTCCTGCGCTATTGATCGGCCTGGCGCAGGCTTGCGATTTCGCCTGTCAGGAAATTTCGGAATGTCGAGATGCGTTTGGACCGGCGCAGATCGCTTGGATAGATGAAGTAGAGATCGAAACTGGGGCCTTGTAAATTGGTCAGGACTTTGACGAGGCCCGGAACGGTTGCGGCCATATAGTCTGGAATATCCGCGATCCCGACGCCAGCTGCGATGGCTCTAAGCATGGCGAAAACATTGTTGACGCGCAATTGGGGCGAGCGTGGCCGCCTATCGTCCCGGCCAATCCGCTGTGCCCAGTTGACTTCCTGCATTTGAGTGCGGTCATCGCCATAGGAAATGATGGTGTGATGGTCGAGATCTTCGGGTGTTTGCGGTGTGCCATGTTTGGCGAGATATTCTGGTGAAGCGTAAAGGCTCATTGCAACTGTTGTCAGCCGTCTCTGGATCAGGTCGGCCTTGTCTGCGGCCCACAGGCGAATGGCGCATTCTGCTTCGAGTTTGAGGAGGTCATACTCTCGATCATCGAGCCGTAAATCTATGTTCAGGTGCGGGTTTTCTTCCAGAAACTTTGCCATGCGGGGCACGAGCCATGTTGACCCGAATGCGACGGGCGCTGTCACGATCAGATCACCTTGAGCGGTTTCCTGCTGATCGCGCAGCGCGGAACTGGCACTTTTTGCGGCGGTACTCATTTCGGCTGTGGAGCGGTGCAATGTATGGCCCGCATCTGTCATGACCAGCCCCCGGGCATGACGTTGGAAGAGAGAGACGCCGAGCCCTTCTTCGAGCGCAGCAATCTGGCGCGAGACGGCCGATTGAGAAATTCCCAACCATTCAGCGGCGGCGGTCAGGCTGCCCAATTCTGCAGCAGCATGAAACGATTTTAGTTTATCCCAGTCCATACGGAAGGTTATGGCCGGAATTGTATCTCAGCGGCAAGTGGTTTGTTGGGGGCTGGTCTTCCCGCTGACAGTTTATTCCGCTGCGGGACGCAGGTCGTCGACGGCGTGAGGTTTTTTGCCCGGCACGTAAGAGCGATCATTATGGCCACTGGCGGAAGCTTCCGACCGGCTGAAAATACGGCGGCGGAACCGGCCAATTTTTTCCGGAGCGGCAAGCCATACAGGGGTCACAATCAGTGTCATAATGGTGGAAAATCCGAGGCCGAAGACAACAGCGGTCGAAAGTTGGACCCACCATTCGGAGGAGCCGCCGCCAGTGCTGATGATGCCCTCACGAAAGTTGACGTTGAGTTGGTACATCATTGGCAAGAGGCCACAAATTGTGGTCGCCGTGGTCAACAGGATAGGGCGGATACGCTGGGCTGCTGCCGCGATTGCCGCCTCTTCGGCTGTGCGTCCGGTTGCTTGCAGGCGCTGGAATGTGTCGATCAGGACGATGTTGTTATTGACCACGATGCCTGCCAGGGCAACGATGCCAATCCCGATCATCAGCGTCGAGATATAGGACAGGAACAACTGAATGCCGATCAGGACACCGGCTGTGGACAGGATGACAGCGATGAGCGTGAGGGCGACATGATAGAAATTGTTAAACTCCCAGAGCAGAATAACCGCCATCAGAAACAAAGCGGCAAACGCAGCCTTTATGAAGAAGGCGACAGCCTCCTCGGCGTCTTCGTTTGCGCCTTCCAGCCGGACCTCGATGGATGGATCGATGTCTGCTGTGGCAAGCCAATCTTCGACTTCAGCAACTTTGGCAGCCCCCATGCCCTGTTCGATGGCATTGGCACGTAAAGTGATGATACGGGCACCATCGCGACGGTTGATTGTGCTTACGCGCGGGGCAGGTGTGCGTTCAACAAACTCCGCCAGGGGCACTTGTCCGTCCGGTGTTGCAATACGGAGCTTGTCCAAGGCTTCAACGCTGCGGGCGTCTTGAGGGAAGCGAACACGGATATCGACTTCCTCGGTCGCGTCGTCGGGCCGATAACGGCCAACCAGAACGCCTGTTGTGACGAGTTGCACCACAGCACCGATCTGGGCCACGTCGACCCCGAATTTACCCGCCTGAGTGCGATCAACTTGGAGCGTATATTCGAGACCGGGCAGAGGCAGGGTGTCATCGAACTCCCGTAACTCGTCATCTTGCAATAAATGGTTGCGGATCTTCAGAGCGGTCTGTTCCAGCAGGACCGGATTATCGCCGCGCAATGCGACTTGTACGTCTTTGCCAGTGGGCGGGCCTTGCTCGCGGCGCCTGATTTCCACTCTTGCGCCCGGTATATTCTCTACGTTTGCACGGATGGCATCCTCTGCGATACGGCCATCATGGCCAAACGCTTTGGTTTGCAGAGACACGAGCAGGCGTCCTATAGTATCGGTTGGGCCGGAATCGTCGAAGAACTCGATTTCACCCGCCATGGAGCCGGCACGGGTTGAAACAGACCGTACGCCTTTTGTGTTGAGGACGGCCTTTTCCACGCGTTGCACAATCGAAAACTCTTCCTGTGCAGAGAGGCTGCCTTGTCCGCTGACAAAGACAATGATTTCTTCCGGTTCGAGATCAAGGAACAGTTCGGAGCGATGTTGGGTTGAGCCGAACCATAGGAAAATGATGGCAATGACAATGAAGGCTCCGGATGTGACGAGCAGTGGTCGCTTGATCAGCATGCTGGTGAAACGTGCATAGCGTCCTAGCCAGCCAAGGGCCTTGATTGGATCCCCCTCGGCACCCGAGAGCGACTTGAGGTTTTCATCTCCGACGTCCCCTTCAGCGCGGCCACCAAATATGGATCCGAGCACGGGCAGGAAGATCAGCGCCATGACCAAGGATGAGGTCAGGACGAAAATCAGCGTTAGCGGCAGGTATGACATGAACTTGCCAACAAGAGAGTCCCAGAACAGGAATGGGACAAAAGCGGCAAGGGTTGTCGCGTTCGAGGCAACGATTGGCCAGAACATTCGCTTGGCGGCGAGGCGGTAGGCTTCGACTTTGTCCAACCCTTCAGCCATTTTTCGATCGGCATATTCAACCACAACAATGGCCCCGTCGACGAGAATTCCGACGGCGATAAGCATGCCGAACATGACCATGATATTGATGGTGAGCCCGTATGTGCCAATCAACAGGAAGGCCATGACGAAACTCGCCGGTATGGCAATGCCGACGAGCATGGCCGAGCGTAGGCCCAGCGCGGCAACGACGATAATCATCACGAGGAGAACGGCGGTGACGATTGAAGCTTGCAGCTGGCGAACCTGCGAATCTATTGTAATGGATTGATCGGAGGTCTGGGCGACATTGAGACTATCAGGCCAGCTTGTCTGCGCTGCAGCCAGGACTGTGTTGACGTCTTCTATAGTGCTGAGAATATTGGCCCCCGAGCGCTTGACGATCTCGATTGACACGGCGGGTTTGCCATTGAACTGGGCATAAACTTCGCGGTCTTTGAAGGTACGGCGGATTTCGGCAACGTCGGCCAATGTGATGACGGCATCGCCCGATTGCTTGACCGGGAGGCTGAACGCGTCTTCGGCGGTTTTTATCAGGCCGGGAACTTTAATCGGGAAACTCCCTGATCCCGTATCGATCTGACCTGCGGGGACCAGTTGGTTATTGGCCGAGACCGTCTGTAGTATTTCCTGATGCGAGATATTGTAATTTTCCAGTTTGACCGGATCGACCACGATTTCGAGAACTTCTTCACGCTCGCCGCGCAATTGAGCTTCCAACACGCCCGGCAAGGCTTCCAGGTCATCTTGCAGATCACGCGCAATATTATACAGACCGCGTTCGGGCACATCGCCATATAGGTTGACGACGAGGACCGGGAACAAGGCCGTGTTGATTTCTGTGATGACAGGCTCGCGGGCATCTTCCGGATAATCGCGTTCGGCCAAGTCGATTTTCTCGCGTACGTCGAGCAAGGCCTGATCGGCATCGAAGGAAATTCCGAATTCGAGGATGATTTGCCCGACGCCTTCGGCCGCGACTCCGCTTAGCTGTTTGAGCCCTTCTATCGTTTGAACCTGGGTTTCTGACGGTCGGACGATAAGCCGTTCCGCATCTTCGGGTGAAACGCCCTCAAGAGGCACTGTCACACCGACAAAGGGCACCGGAATTTCCGGATCGGCTTCTTTTGGAAGGTTGATATAGGTCAGCGTGCCTGTAACCAAAGCGAAGATCAGAATGATCATCACCATCCGGGACTTATCAATGGCGCCATCTATGAGAGCGTTCATCCGGCGTCATCCGTTTCTGAAACGGGGGCCACGAGAGCGCCTTCGCTGAGATAATCCTGTCCGACGGAGATCACCGTAGCGGTCTGGGGCAGCCCAGTGACCCAGACGCCATCGGTTGCATCATCGATGACTGTAACTTCCGAGAAGGTCACGACATTGTTGCCCGTCAGATGTCTGATGCCAAGGCGTCCGTCATCGTGCAAGGTGAGCATGGCAGGAGAAAGTTTAGTGGCTTCCGCCTCGCCCAGCTTGATGATCAGATCGGATGTCAGACCTGCTGAAATCCGGCCATCAGAATTGTCGATGGCGGCTTCAATGCGGAAGGTGCGGGTATTTTCGTCTGCGGTGCGGGCGACATAGCTGATTTTGCCTTCAACGCGGCCCGCGCTCAGAATGTTGGCTTCGACGGGAGCGTCTAGTGTCAGACCGGTTGCGTAGTCTTCGGTGACTTCCGCAACAATGCGAATGGGGTCGAGATCGGCGATCACGCCGCACGGGCTGCCAGGACTTACAAAGTCACCCGCTTCGGCCATTCTTGTTTCAAAAACGCCGGAGAATGGCGCTTTGACATATGTGCGGCTCAGTTCAATTTTTGCGACATTAAGGGCAGCTTGCGCAGCGTCGCGTGCGGCTCTGGCAGCATTGGCACGTGGGGGCGCGGCCCAGCCTTTTTCGACCAGCGTCTGTGCGGCTTCAAAGTCGGCCTGCTCTGCATTGAGTCGGGCTTCTGCCTCGTCAATCTGCGCCTGACGGGCATCAACACCGAGTTGGCAGAGTAATGCGCCTTTTCGAACAGATTTACCCTCAATATCCGGAGCAGAAATAACCACGCCGGTCGTGCCCGCGCGTACGGTGACCATGCGGTTCGGTGCAGTGCGCCCTTTCAGGGTCAAAAATACCGGATGGGGTTCGGCTGACACAGTCTGAACCACCGCGCTTGGACGTTCGGACTCCCGCTTCGCTTCCTGATCGAGCACCGTTGTCGCGCCAGCGGCTACGGTGGCCGCAGCATCATCTCCGCGCAGCGCAGCGCTGATCAGAAAATATCCAATCAGTCCAAACAGGATTATAAGTGCGATGACAACGGATCTCTTCACGGGGTGCTCTTTTAGAGGTTTTGTTTTGCTATAGCATGAAATGAATTCTGACCGACCGCTAAATCGTTCAATTTTGTAAAGTTGATCAGGATATACCGTATTATGCTTAATTTCGGCTCAAATTTCGTATCGAATTGGTTTCGTTAAGGTCACAGATGGTTAAGGCTTGGGCCGCACCAGGTGTTGGGACAGCCCCGGAATAGAGCGCGAACTTAGCGTTCGCGCATTATTCTGGCTTTTTGACGATCCCAATCGCGTTTCTTTTCGACATCACGTTTGTCTGGTGCGCGGCGACCTGTAGCGACGCCAATCAGTAATTTGGCAATGCCGCGATCATTGAAATAGAGTTTTAGCGGAACAATGGTACGGCCTTTTCGTTCGGTTGCTTGCGCCAATTTCGCACGTTCACGGGCTTTTACCAGCAGTTTTCGCTTGCGTTTGGGGGCATGGTTGAAACGGTTTGCTGCGGTATAGATTGGAATGTCGCAATTGATCAGCCATAGCTCGCCCTCTTCGAGACTGGCATAGCTTTCAGCGATATTGGCGCGCCCCTCGCGTAGGGATTTGACTTCTGAGCCGACCAGCATAATGCCCGCTTCGAGCGTTTCTTCGACAGCGTAATCGCGTCTGGCCTGACGGTTTTCGGCAACAAGGCCGTCACTTCGTCCTTTGGACTGAGCCATATCTTACACTCCAAGGCCCGCAGCGATCATAGCGGCATCGATAATTTTACAGTTATCAGATGACGGAACTGTGATCGGGCTGCGGACTTCATCCGAGCAAAGACCGAGCTTTGACATGGCATATTTTGTTGGGCCGGGACTGGGTGACACAAAGAGATCTTTATGTAGTCGAATGAGTTTCAGGTCGATTTCGCGGGCCAATGCAAAATCTCCATCGCTGGCGGCCTGGTGCATTTGAGCGTTCAGGACAGGCGCAACATTTGCGGTGACGGAAATGGCTCCTGTGCCGCCCATCGCCCGATGTCCAAGCGCACTTGGATCATCGCCAGAAAGCTGGATGAACTCTTCGCCTGCGAGCAGTCTGTGCTGGGTCACGCGTGCGAGATCGCCGGTTGCATCCTTGATTCCTATGATATTTGGCAATTTTGCCAGCCGTCCGACGGTTTCAGGCAAAAGGTCAGAAACCGTGCGCCCGGGCACATTATAGAGGATAATTGGCATTTCGACCGCGTTGTTGATCGCGGTAAAATGAGCTTCGAGCCCCTCTTGATCGGGACGATTATAATAGGGGCAAACCACGAGCGCCGCATCGGCACCAGCGGATTTGGCGTATTCTACGAGTCCGATCGCTTCTGCTGTCGAGTTTGAACCGCAGCCTGCAATCACTGGAACCCGGCCTGCTGCGGTCTCAATGCACATGCTGACAACCTGTCTATGCTCCTCATGGGTGAGCGTTGCCGATTCGCCGGTTGTGCCGACAGGCACGAGCGCCGAAGAGCCTGATTCTATTTGTCTTTCGATCAGTGCCTTATAAGCATCACAATCAACGGCATAATTCTTGAAAGGTGTAATTAGAGCTGGGATGGAGCCGTTAAACATAGTGATGAGTCTCGTTCAGTCATTTCCGGTTAAGCCAATTGCGGCAGAATGAGCTTGTTTGGCACGAGCCAGTGAGAAAACCAAGGTGTGGTATATGTTGAGAAGTTATCTGCTTGGATTTGGAGCCATATTATTGGCCGGCGCTGCAGAGGCGAATACGCCCTCGGTCCCGAGTCTTAAGCCGCCAGTTAGCTATGCCTCTACGATTGTATCGACGCAGGATGCCGAGATGCTCCGCGAGGCGTTGCGCGCCTCTGACCGTAGAGACTGGAGTAAGCTGAAAGTGCTGCACAGTCAGGCGCGGGATGAGGCGGTCAAGGATTTGGTGCTGTGGCATCTGGCCATTGCCGGTAGTCCGAATGTTGATTTTGAGACATTGAATCTGGCTATGACGCGGCTGGCCGATTGGCCCCGGTTTAATGCTATTCGACGCAGCGCCGAAAATGCTATCGAGTTAAGTGCCCTGTCCCATGCAGAACGGGTGATCTGGTTTGATGCACTCGGTGGTCCGGTGTCTGGTGATGGCAAGGCAAATTATGCCGAATCTCTGCGCCAGACAGGTCTGGGTGATGCCGCAATGGATGTTATCCGTGACGCGTGGCGCAATAATTCAATGAACCGCGCCACCGAGCGTGACTTGTTAAACCGGTTTGGTGGAAACTTGACGCGCGAGGACCATTTCACTCGGGTGAGTTTCCTGCTTTGGACAGGCCAACGCTCTGCTGCGAACCGGTTAAGGTCAAAACTGTCTTCCGGACAAAGGGCTGTGCTCGATGCGCGCATTGCGCTCGCGGCACGCCGCGCCGGTGTTGACCGCAAGGTGGCCGCTGTGCCGGCCTCTCTCAAGCAGGATGCCGGACTTTTATATGACCGGGCGCGCTGGCGTCGCCGCCGGGCGAGAAATCAAGCCGGGGCTACAAGTCTGCTGGTTGATATTGATGGCGCGGATGTGCCATTGGCGGGCCGCGACAATCTCTGGGATGAGCGTAACATTGCGGTTCGGGCTGCCTTTAAAGCGGGGCAATACGAGACGGCTTACAAATTGTCTGCTCCACATGGATTGAGCACAGGTGCTGATTTTGCCGATGCAGAATGGACTGCGGGCTGGATTTCGTTACGCCTGCTGAATGAACCCGAGCGCGCTGCGGCGCATTTCGCAAATTTGCGGGAGGGTGTTTCGACGCCGATCAGTTTGGCACGCGCGGATTATTGGCGTGGCCGGGCTTTGGAAGCGATGAATGAACAAGCGCGGGCTGATGAAGCTTATATTGCTGCTGCGATCCACAATTATACCTATTATGGTCAACTTGCCGCTGAACGTGTCAGCCGAACCGATCTGGTTTTACCGCGAACACCAGCGCCAACCGAGGCCGAGCGCGATGCGTTTAACAATCGGGGTCTGATAAAGGCGATGTGGCTTCTCGGAGAGGCTGGCGAACGCGGCCTGTTCCGGCAGTTTTCCTATCACATTGACGATCAGCTAGAGACAGCGACCGAGCAATTGCTGCTCGCCGAGATTGCCAATAAGTTCCATAGCCCTGATGTTGGTGTGCGTGGGGGCAAAGCAGGACTTGGACGCGGGATTATTGCGCCTGAGGCGGCCTATCCGATTGTAAGCTATCCCCTGCAGCGCGAGGCGCAAGTCGAGAATGCTCTGGTTCTGGCGCTGTCGCGGCAGGAAAGTGAATTGAACCCGCGTGCGATCTCGCATGCCAATGCGCGCGGATTGATGCAGATGTTGCCATCGACCGCACGCGAACAGGCGCGGCGCGAAGGCTTGCCGTTCCGCCAGTCCTGGCTGACCGATGATCCGGGGTACAATATGACCCTCGGCGCAGCGCATCTTGATGACCTGCTCGACCGGTTCAACGGGTCATACATCATGACCGCCGCCGCCTATAATGCGGGCGCCAGCCGGCCAGCGCGCTGGGTGAAGGAATATGGCGATCCGCGCAAAGGCGAGATTGATGCGATTGACTGGGTGGAGTTCATTCCGTTTTCGGAGACGCGCAATTATGTCCAGCGTGTGCTCGAAAATGTGCAGGTCTATCGTCAGAGACTTAGCGAAGAGCCGAGCAGTATTCGGATCAGCGAAGACCTTAATCGCGGTCGACTGCCCTAGCGGTCAGGCTTTGCGGCCGCCCTTATTGGCGTAATCCTGCGTGCCTCTGTCGATCAGTATGTCAGTGTCCAGAATATCTTCGGGTTTCTGGCTGTAACTGCCCTGCATGACCTCGTAAAGTGGCGCAAAATCCGTGTCGACCGTTGCGTCGAAAAGCTGCTTGTAACTGTCGATGGCAAAATAGGTTTGCTGGAAATCATCAATGCGATAATCGGTCGTCATGACGCGGCTCAGATCGAATGCAATGCGGTTTGGAGACTTGTCCTCAATTGCGAAAATGCTCTCCGATTTCGAGGAGACAATTCCGGCACCATAGATGCGCAGACCTTTGTCGGTTTTGATCAGTCCGAACTCTACCGTATACCAATAGAGTGCCGCGAGGTTTTTCAGGGCATCCCAGTTGAGAGACCGCATGCCGCCCTTGCCATAGGCTTCCATGTAATCGGCAAAGATCGGGTTGGCGAGCATCGGGACATGGCCAAATACATCGTGGAAGACATCGGGCTCTTGGAGATAGTCCAGCTCGTCGCGCTTGCGGATGAACTGGCCAGCGGGGAAACGGCGATTTGCAAGGTGTTCGAAGAAGACGGCGTCCGGCACAAGACCGGGCACTGCAACAACGCGCCAGCCTGTCAGGGCCTCAAGTTCATCTGACATGATTTCGAAATCGGGGATGCCGCCCTTTGCCAGATCGAGCAGTTTTAACCCTTCGAGAAACTCGTCGGCGGCGCGACCGGGCAATACGTCCATCTGGCGCTTGTACAATAGGTCCCAGACCGCATGTTCTTCGGCTGTGTAGTTCTTCCAATTCTGGTCAATCGTATAGTCACCGTTCGGTCCGGTGCTTGAAGAAACGGTCTCAGCCATGAAGCCTCCCTTGAAGGAAAGAGTATATTCCAAATTAGTTTCAGTTGAAACTTGTTTGGAACTTATCGGTTTCCTTGCTTAAGACAAGGCCAGTATGATGAGGTTAACCAGAATTTGTTTACAGGATATTGAAAATGTTGAAGCTGCACGGGTATTGGCGGTCATCTGCGGCCTACAGGTTGCGAATTGCACTGAATTTGAAGGGGCTCGCCTATCAGCATGTTCCGGTTAATATTGCTCCGGCTGCAAGTGAACAGATGACCGAGGCATTTGCAGCATTGAACCCGCAACGCCGCGTACCGATGCTGGAAACCGAAGACGGTATCATGGTGCAGTCTATGGCTGTGCTGGAATGGCTCGAAGAGCGCTATCCCGATGTGCCTATCCTTCCTGCCGATCTGATGGAGCGACAACAGGCGCGCGCTTTTGCAGATATCATCGCGTGCGATGTCCATCCGTTGAACAATCTGTCTGTGCTTAAAGTCCTGCGCGAGGATTTCGCAGCCGATAAACAGGCGATCGCGCATTGGTATGCGGACTGGATCGTGCGGGGGTTCGGTGCCTTGGAAGAGATGATCGGGCTGCTCGACTATGAGACTTTTCTATTTGGCGAGACACCCTCTGTGGCAGAAATTTGCCTCGTGCCGCAAATATACAATGCACGCCGGTTTGATGTGGACCTATCCGCTTTCCCGAAATTGCTGGCGCTGGACGCGGCCTGTTTTGAGCAGCCGGCCTTTCAACAAGCGGCACCAGACAATCAGCCTGATGCCAGCTAGCGGTTAGGGTCTATTCTTCGTCGTCGGCCTCGATTGGCATGCCAGCTTCGGCTTCCGCTTCGTCGCGAAGTTTCTGTTCGGCAGCATCGAGGCGCCCGAGTAAGTAAGTTTCGCAGGCGTCTTCCATATCGGCCAGCTTGTTCTGGTAGAAATGGTTTGCGCCCGGGATGACCTGTCGTTCAATTTCTTCCCCGGTCTGAACGCGCACTTTGGTCAATGCCCGTTCAACGTCTTCAGGTGCACAGACGGCGTCATTGTCGCCACACAGGATCAGGCCAGAGGCCGGGCATGGCGCCAAGAAGGATAGATCATAATGATTGGCCGGTGGAGACAGTGCGAGAAAGCCGTCAATCTCGGGCCGGCGCATGAGCAATTGTAAGGTGATCCATGCGCCAAAGGAGTATCCGGCGACCCAGACATATTGCGGGCTCTCATTCATGTTTTCGATATAGTCGAGAATAAAGGCAGCATCAGAAAGTTCGCCTACGCCCCCGTCGAATTGTCCTTGAGAGCGGCCGACACCGCGCGAGTTGTAACGCAAGACCCCAAAGCCTGCGCGTTCGAACATCTGGTAGAGGGTGATCGTGACCGGATCCTGCATTGTGCCGCCGGCTTGCGGGTGGGCATGCAGGATCAGGGCGAGCGGCCCGCCAGGCACAGGCGGCTCGGTGTAACGAGCTTCGATCCGGCCTGCGGGTCCGGGGATGATTAGTTCTGCCATGACTGTGCTCTCTTATTGGGGATGTTTGCTTTTCAAAGCGGCATAGGCGATTTGAGTCACTAAATGCAAGTTTTTGTGTGTAAATCCGGCTAAGTACGGCAAGTTTG
>CAZXXY010000024.1:0-27291 GCA_964644755.1 uncultured Hyphomonas sp.
GCGCCATTCTGGGTTCGATGGAGCGCTTCCTTGGCATTCTGATTGAGGAATTTGCAGGCGCTTTCCCGATGTGGCTCGCACCGGTTCATGTTGTCGTCGCTTCCATTTCTGAAAGCGCATCCGCCTATGCCGAAGAGGCTGCCGCGAAATTGCGTGCCGCTGGCCTGCGTGTCGAAACCGATTTGCGCTCTGAAAAGATCAATTACAAAGTCCGCGAACACTCTTTGCAGAAAGTGCCGATCATTGCCGTGGTCGGGGCAAAAGAAGCTGAAGAGGGCACACTTGCCTTGCGCCGGTTCGGTTCGAAGGCGCAGGAAATAATCTCGCTGGAAGAAGCTTTGGTCAAGCTTGCCCATGAGGCGCTTGCGCCAGATCTCAAGCGGGCCAGAGAGGCCAGCTCGTCAGCCTAGCCTGCGATGTTCTGGTCGCGGTTTTCGGCCAGTGTTCTTTGTCCGGAACGTGATGCGTCGGCATAGTTCTCGGCATCAATATAGAGCAGGTCTTCAACCATGCGGGTGTCTTCATTGATCAGTGCGAGGACCGTTCCGTAGCGAAGAAGCTTCTGGCTTTCGTCCTTGATGGGCAGTGCGACGAGAATTGGAAATTCAGCGGCGAGCAATGGCATATCAGTCGGGATTGGCTCGCCTTCGATGACGCGTGTTTGCAGAGGGGAGGCGGTAAAGCACATTTTGCGGCGCTCAAGTCCGACAGCGCAAGACGCGTCTTTGGCGAGGAAGTCCCGGTCAAACGCGGCGTAATCATTGGCACTGAAGACGGCGGTTCTTTCGACTGGAGCCTGCGGCGCCAGTGGTTGCGTTTGATGAACCACGCCCATTCCTATCAGAGCGGTCGCAATCGCTGCCCCTATTTCCATCTTGATCGACATATATCCCCAACACCCTAAGCTTGAACTCAAGTCCCGTTATGGATCAGATTGATTGTGAAATGATTGAGATGATCGTCAAATTTTATCTAAATTTTTGACGTCTCCCGCCGGAGGACTGGCGCGGCGGGGCAAGCAGATATAATTGCGGTGCCAAGGCAAGCGGCCGGTTTCGGGCACTTGGGAATAATGCATCAGTTTCCCACGGAAATGTTGCAGGACAATATAATCCCATGCGTCGAGCAGGGCGAACACTTCGCTTGCATTGAGCGTGTCAGGGCCGCCATTGATTTCGATCAATAGGGTTGGCCTCTCGCGCCGAATGGTTCTCTCGCCACCGCGCAAGACGGACAATTCATGCCCCTCAACATCAATCTTGATGAAGCTGATATCGGTCAGGCCCTCATCATCGAGACGTTTGCAAGGGATTTTCACCTCGTCTGCGGATCTGTCTTGTTGATCCAGTCCGGCGATATTGTTCTGTCTTTTGCCAGTGTCAGAGAGGGGAATAAACAGGGTTGCTTCGCCGGTATGGTCCGAAAGGGCAAAGGGGCGAACCTCAAGCCCTTTCAGGCGATAGTTTTGTAGTGTCCGGACAAGGTCAGGATTGGCCTCATAGGCGATGACGCGGTTGCAAAGTCTGGACAGGAAATACGAATAAATACCCTTGTTTGCACCGACGTCGATGGCGGTGCCTGGCTGAACCAATAAGGGCAATATTGATAATTCGGTTTCGCCCCGATGCGGCGATTTCCAACGCTTGCGATAGGCACGAATTCTAAGGTGCAAAGCGGCAATCATAGGTCAGCATCTATCAGGTGCGCGCTGGCACCACAACCTCGCCACACCCGCAGCCTTGCTTTGCGGAACATCCGTCTCTATGCGTGTTTCTTACTGGGCATCTGCAATGCACACAGTCAAAATGTGAATGGGTTCGGAATTTATATGCGTCTGCCTGCCTTTCTTGTCGTGCTTTGGCCAATCGCTGCTTTCTCCGGCGGCAAACTGTTTGCTCCGCTTCTTTTTGTGTTGGGACTTGTCTCGGGATGGCGGCATTTGGCGGCATGGCCACGGCGGGATGTGCTCGTGTTCGGCCTGTTCCTGGTGTGGGTCTCTTTGACAGGGCTATGGTCTCCGGCCAAAGCGCCCATGATCAGCGGCTCATTATGGGCAGGCAATTTTGCCATCGAAGCGGGGCACATACGGCTGATGCTGAGCGCTCTGGGAATATGTCTCTTTCTGGCGGTCGTTGCGAAGCTCCCGGAAGACAAAATGGCGCTGCTGCCTCGTTTCATTCCCTACGCTGTGCTGCTTCATCTGGGAATCCTGATCTGGCTGGCAGTGCAGCGTGACAATATTTTGATCGCCGATTCTTCTCAGATCTTTGTCCCGTCGGCGCAAAGCATCGGGCGCAATGTCAACCTTTTGGCTATGGTGGTTCCGTTGGCGATGGGTGTTTGGGTCGACCGTTATTCTGGACGCAAGGCAGGCGTTCTGGCGGCGTTACTTCTGGCCGTGTCCTCATGGGTTCTATTGGCGCATGATGCGCTTGCGGGCTTACTTGGTTGGGCACTTGGCGGCGGGATCGCTCTGTTGCTTTTTTTCGTGGGTAAATCCGGCTTCCGCTGGGTCTTCAACCTGATCGCTGCGGCGGTCCTCGCCGCGCCCGCGCTCACCAAAGCCTTGATGACGTTCACTCCGCCGCATGCCGTGGCATTGCCTCTATCGGCCGAACAGCGTCTTGTGATCTGGCAGACTGCGCTTGAGAAGATCGCCAGTAAGCCGCTGTTTGGCCATGGGGTAGACGCGGTGAATGTCTGGGATGAGACTCTCGCGACACGTCCGGAATTGCTCTCGGTGTTGGATCCGACGCTGCTAGATACTCGTTTGATCCCGAACCACACCCATAATATGGCCTTGCATGTCTGGGTCGAGACCGGGCTTGTCGGAGCCTTCCTGTTGGCGCTTGCTTTGGTGCTTTTGGGGCGCGCCTTGCCGGCCCCTTCCACACTTGGGCGCGGGACAAAAATCGCTGTTGCGGGCGTTTTGGGGGGCGCATTGTCTTTATTCGCCGTTGCTTATAGCGCTTGGGATGAAAGCTTCTGGGCGAGCCTTGCGGTTATTGTGTGTGCCTTGGTTGTGTGTTCGCGCCAGAAGCAGGCCATGGTTCCATGATTTCGGCCATTATTGTGAGTTACAGAACGGGCCGTCCTCTCAAAGACTGTCTGCATGCGCTCGCCGCCGAGCGGGCGATTACCGAAATTGTCATTGTCGATAATGGTAACCCGCCAGAGATGCGTGAGTGGCTGGCTCGTTTTGTTGCCGCGACAGAGCATGCGAGCCTTCTGTCACCTGCGGAGAATTTGGGGTTTGGACGCGCTGTGAACCTTGGTGCGAAGGCCAGCCGGTCTGATCGGTTTCTGGTGATCAATCCTGATTGTGTGATCCGGCCTGATGCGCTGGCAGCTTTGCAATTGGCGGCCAAAGGCAAAGCATCACCTGCTCTGATCGGCGGACGTATTTTTGGCATAGATGGCCGAAACCAGCGTGGTCCGCAAAGACGCGAGCTGACTTATGGGCGGCTGGTTTCGAAACTTTTCGGCGGAGCCGGGATCAATATGCCACTCGAGCCGCAACCGGCCGGACCCGTGCCGGTTGATGTCGTATCGGGGGCATTTTTCCTGATTGACCGGAGCGGGTTTGAAGCGCTGGGCGGATTTGATGAAGCCTACTTTCTGCATGTCGAGGACATTGACCTGTGCAAGCGGGTTCATCTTGCTGGCGGTGAAGTGATTTACCAACCCGACGCCGGAGCTTTGCATTATGGCGCAACGTCGGATGTCTCGTCAGCTTTTGTCGAGCGCCACAAAGCGGCAGGTTTTGCACGTTATCTGAGGAAGTTCTCCAAGGGGCCAGTGTCGCGTGGATTGGCCGAATGTCTGATCCCACTGGTTTTTATGGCTCTGATGACGCGGGCATGGCTGGCGGACCGTCGGCGCGGGCGCTAAGGGCGGCTTCGATGGCGGCGAGGGCGGCTTCGAACGCCAAAAGGGTCGAGCCGTGACGGGGCGGGTATTCAGCCACACCGGCAAGATGCCTCAATTCCCAAAACCGGCCAGTAGGTGGCTCAGCCCCTTTTTTGAGCATATCGCGTAGTCCGTCGCGGGCCGTTTTTATCTCTTCAATAGAGGCACCGACCGCGCCTTCGGCCAAAATGGCTGTGGCGGCTTGTCCGAGTGCGCACGCTTGGGGATCGACATGGATGGCCTCGATATGCGTCCCGCCGGCATTGAGCTTGACATCAACGTGCACAGTTGAGCCGCAAATGCGGGACACTTTCTCGGCGCTGCCATCAATCTCCTCGATTGGCTCAAGCGCTGGAATGTTCGCGGCAAGCTCTAGCACGCGGTTATGATATAGATCGGCCATACCCTCTATCTCGGACGTGTCTGCTCTAACATCAAGCCCGTTTTGCCTCATCCGCAGTGACCAACTGCCAAACCTGATCGTAAATGGCCTCATATTCGGCTATATTAACCTTACCAACCGCCAAGAGGATTTGCCGATGCTTCGTTTTGTCTGCGTTTCAATCATTCTGGGATTTTTCGCCTTGCCCGCATTTGCCCAAAGCGATGCGGACCGGCGCGCGCGTGTCGAGCAGGCGCTCAACCAATTGCCAGACCGCGCTGAAATTGAGGCCGCGATCGACCAAATCCCCAATATTACCGGCGCTTTGACGGGCCTGATGGAAGTCGCCAATGACAAAGACAACCAACAGACGCTGGAAGGCTTGGTCGGGCGTCTTGAGGGCGAGTTTTCCGCTATGGAAGCAGACCTGAACTCAGGAAATATTCCCGACATTAACGGCATGATCGAGCGCTTTATGCTGCTGTCGACGGACCGTGCTTTTATGGGCGATGCGCTGGATCTGGCGTTTCAGGTGCAAGATGTCATGACCGAAGCCCTGCCAGAAGCCTCCAAACGCTAAAAGCTGCTGCCAGACCCTCGGCGGCAATTATACATTGCCCGCGCGCGGAACCCGTCCTAAATCTCATCCATGAGCACGCCTTCGGTACTACAATCTATGGACGCGCGCGCCCGCGAAGTGTTCCGGCAGATTGTCGAGACTTATCTCGATAGCGGGGAGCCTGTGGGCTCGCGTACCTTGTCCAAGGGGCAGCTCGACCTGTCTCCTGCCTCGATCCGCAATGTCATGGCTGACCTGACCGCGCTCGGGCTGCTGGACGCGCCGCATGTCAGCGCGGGCCGGTTGCCCACCCATGCCGGTCTCAGGCTCTTTGTTGACGGGTTTCTCGAGCTGGGTGAACCGTCCGAAGCGGACCGTCAGGAAATCGGTGCAACGCTTGAAGCGGCGGGCCGGGATCTTGAAGGCGTGCTGCATGAAGCGTCCGGCGTTCTGTCGCGTCTTGCTGGCGGGGCCGGACTGGTCTCTTCGCCCAAACGGGATGCGCCTGTGCGGCATGTCGAGTTTGTCCCGCTTGGTCAGGGAGAAGCCATTTGTATTCTGGTCACCGAAGATGGCGATGTCGAGAACCGGTTTGTCAGCTTGCCCGAGGGTGTGCTTGGGACGAGCCTTATTGAAGCGGGCAATTATCTGAACGCCAGAATGCGCGGGCGGACGCTTGGGGAAGTCCGCGATACGATTACGGCTGAACTGCAGGACAATCGGGCTGAACTTGATGCAGCGGCAGCTGAACTTGTTGCTGCAGGCCTTGCCGAGTGGTCAGGGGAGGCGCCGGGCCGTGAGCGGGCGTTGATTGTGCGGGGACGTGCCAACTTGCTTGAAGATGCCAAAGCCGCTGAAAACCTGTCGCGGGTCGGCGAATTGTTCGAAGCGATGGAACGCCAGAAGAGCCTTCTGGACGTGCTGAGTTCGACCGGTGATGCGCAAGGGGTGCGTCTTTTTATTGGGGCTGAGAACAGACTTTTTTCATTAACGGGTTCCAGTGTCATCGTTGCGCCCTATATGAATGCGCAAAGACAGGTTATTGGGGCGCTCGGTGTCATCGGGCCAACCCGAATAAATTATGCTCGTGTGATCCCGATGGTGGATTATACGGCGAAAGTGGTCGGCAGGCTTGTCGGCGGCAGCCAAAAGGATTGAAGAGAGACGAATGAGCGACGAGACCAACACCCCCGAAGATGACAATGTCGTAAAAATGCCCGACCCGTCGGCGGCAAAAGAGGCATCCGACACAGCAGAAACGGCGGCCGACCTGGACGCGGGCACGGCAGAGGCTCAAGCCTCTGAAGGGGAAGCTGATGCCGGCGGGCCCGAGACGCTGGAAACCATGGCTGACCGTTTGATCGCTATGGAAGCTGAAAAGCTCGAGATCAAAGACCAACTCCTGCGCACCCTCGCGGACATGGAAAACCTGCGCAAACGCACCCAGCGCCAGCTTGCGGATGAACGCGTCTATGCGGTCGAGAAATTTGCCCGCGATATGCTTGGCGTGGCTGACAATCTTTCCCGCGCTTTGACGGCATTGACCGATGAAGCCCGTATGGAGCTGTCTGATGCTGGCAAAAGCCTGCTTGAAGGCATCGAGCTGACAGAGAAGGAATTGATTGTCACGCTCTCGCGTCATGGTGTGACAGCGGTTGATGCGACGGTGGGAACCGAGTTTGATCCGAACGTCCATCAAGCTGTTGCGCAAATTCCGTCAGATCAGGCAGAAGGCACGATTGCCGAACCGTTCCAGACCGGCTGGAAGCTTGGGGACCGGACGCTGCGCGCTGCCATGGTTGCTGTGAGCACCGGCTAGGGGGCTCCCTTTTGCGGAGCAGCTGTAGTACATTCATGGGATAGTCACAGCGCACCGGCTAGTCTGGGCGCCACATCATTGTCCTGGAGATATTGCTATGCGTCAATTAATTGCCTTTCTCACGATTGTTCTGGCGGCTCTGTCGATCAGCGCACCAGCCAATGCCCAATTGTTTGGCCCCAAAAACTTCATTTATGAAAAAGGCGGTTATGCCATAGATGGGCATGATACTGTGGCCTATTTCGATCTCGATGCTACGGCGTTGAACGATGATGGTTTGCCGATTCCGCGGGCGGTTGACGGTGATCCGCAATATTCTGCCGAGTATCAAAACGCGACATGGCTTTTCTCCTCTCAGGAGAATTTGGACCGTTTCAATGAAGATCCTGCCCGTTACACCCCCCAGTATAACGGATATTGCGCTTATGCGGTTGCGAATGGAAATTTGGCGAAAACCAATGCCAATGCATGGCGTATTGTCGACGGCAAGCTCTTCCTTAATTTCAACAACTCCATTCAACGCAAATGGGTCAGGGATATTCCAGGTAATATTGAGCGGGCTGACGCCGAATGGGAGGGTTTGACCAGCAAATTGAAGCCGCTGGACGGTTAGTTTTTCTTGCGGTTTAGCCGCCGGTAAACGTGATAAATATCGATACACAATAAGGCGTGCCAGCCCTCCGGGTTGGCGCGTTTTCACATATTTTGAGGACATCGCAGAAGAATCTGAAATTTCCCCTTGCGAGGACGTATAAATACACCATATCGACCACCGAACCGATATTCTTGCATTCGCATGAACATCACCCTATCCAGTGGAGCCGCGGTTCATTGGTGCTGCAGCGCAGGCCAACCGGAATAAATGCTCGGCGGCAGCCGAAAGACAAGGAAGAGAATTATGGGAAAGATCATTGGGATCGACCTCGGAACAACGAATTCATGTGTTGCTGTGATGGAAGGCGGAACCGCCAAAGTCATCGAGAACGCGGAAGGACAGCGCACAACCCCCTCTGTTGTGGCCTTCAACAAAGACAATGAACGCCTGATCGGCATGCCTGCACGGCGCCAGGGCGTGACCAATCCAGATTTTACCTATTATGCCATCAAGCGATTGATTGGCCGGTTGTATAAAGATCCGACAGCACAAAAAGACAAAGACATGTCGCCGTTCGCGATCGTTGAAGGTCCAAAAGGCGATGCCTGGGTCAAAGGCCGCGACAAGGATTACGCGCCGCAGGAAATTTCTGCGTTCATTCTGCAAAAGATGAAAGAGACCGCCGAGAGCTATCTTGGTGAAGACGTCGAGCAAGCGGTGATCACGGTTCCAGCTTACTTTAACGACGCCCAGCGTCAGGCCACCAAGGATGCTGGCCAGATCGCCGGCCTCGAAGTGCTGCGGATCATCAACGAGCCAACCGCTGCAGCGCTTGCTTACGGACTTGAAAAAGCCGACGGCAAGACAATCGCTGTTTATGACCTTGGCGGCGGCACGTTCGATGTCTCCATCCTCGACATTGGCGACGGCGTGTTCGAAGTGCTCTCGACCAATGGCGACACATTCCTTGGCGGTGAAGACTTCGACCTCCGCATCGTGGATTTCCTCGTCGATACGTTCAAGAAAGACACGGGCATCGATCTGAAAGCCCAGAAAGATGCACTCCAGCGCCTCAAGGAAGAAGCCGAGAAAGCCAAAAAAGAGCTGTCCTCTGCATCCTCCTATGAAGTGAACCTGCCTTTCATCACGATGGACATGGAAACCAAGGAGCCGAAGCACCTCACAACCACGCTCAGCCGCGCAAAATTCGAGAGCCTTGTGGCTGATCTCGTCAAGCGGACCATTGATCCGTGCCAGAAGGCGCTCAAGGATGCTGGCAAAACGATTACGCAGATTGACGAAGTTGTCCTCGTTGGCGGCATGACGCGTATGCCAGCCGTACAGGAAGCTGTTGAGAAGTTCTTTGGCCGCCCGCCGCACAAAGGCGTAAACCCTGACGAAGTGGTGGCCCTCGGCGCGGCCATTCAGGCCGGTGTTCTGCAAGGCGACGTGAAAGACGTTGTTCTGCTTGACGTGACCCCGCTCTCGCTCGGCATCGAGACATTGGGTGGTGTGTTCACACGCCTGATCGACCGCAACACAACAATCCCGACCAAGAAGTCGCAGACTTTCTCCACCGCCGAAGACAATCAGCCTGCTGTGACCATTCGCGTTGCCCAGGGTGAGCGTGAAATGGCAGCGGACAACAAGCCGCTCGGCCAATTCAACCTTGAAGGCATTGCGCCAGCTCCGCGCGGCATGCCGCAGATCGAGGTGACGTTTGACATTGATGCCAACGGTATCGTCAACGTCTCGGCCAAAGACAAAGCCACCGGGAAAGAACAGCAGATCACCATTCAAGCCAATGGCGGCCTGAATGATGACGAGATCAATGAGATGATGAAGGATGCCGAGGCCAATGCCGAAGCGGACAAGCAGCGTAAAGAACTGATCGAAGCGAAAAACCATGGCGAAGCCCTGATCCACCAGACAGAGAAGCAAGTCGCCGAACATGGCGACAAGGTTGGCGACGAGGTCAAAGACGAAATCGAAGCAGCGTCGACTGATCTCAAAGCGGCCGTCGAGGGCGAAGACCTTGAAGACATTCAGGCCAAGTCGCAGGCGCTGACCACTGCAGCGATGAAGCTCGGTGAAGCGATCTATGCCAGCCAGCAGGAAGAAACCGCGCATGCAGATGCGGCCGCAGACGCCGCAAATGCTGCAGCAGATGATGCTGATGTTGTTGATGCGGACTTTGAAGAAGTCTCCGATGATGACGCCAAAAGCGCTTAATCGGGCATTAGCGCCAACCTAAAAGTCTAAAAGCCCTCGCCGAAAAGCGGGGGCTTTTCTTTATAACCGTCCAGCGATATAGACCATCGCATGCACAAGACTGTTCTACGCCAACAACAATGTCCCCAGATTTGTATCCGGGTGTTGGCTTGTGCGCGCTGGGAGATAGGCAGAGCAGACTAAGGCTCTATTCAATATCTCACCTCACCAACCTCACCCAACTGCCGGTGAGGTTTTTTCGATCTTGCCGCGAAAGCCAAAGGATCTGGAAGAATGACCTATACATCTGACAAAGAGCTCGAACGGATCGCCAAGGGCGTCACCGAATGCACTTTACCGAAACCGGACTGGACCCATGGTGCGCACTTTGCCGCTGCATTGTGGATGCTATCGGAGCCCGACCGCGATACGTTTGCCGAAATGCCAAACCTTATTCGCGCCTATAATGAAGCGACGGGCGTGCCGAATACTGATGAAGACGGGTATCATGAGACGATTACATTGGCGTCTTTGCGGGCGGCGCGTCACATCCTGATCAATGCGCCAAGCGGGGAGGCTTTGCATCAGACATTGAACCGCCTGCTGGCATCGGCATATGGCGCCCCGGGCTGGTTGTTGGCGTATTGGTCCGGGGATCATTTGTTCTCGGTAGAGGCGCGCCGCGTTTGGGTTGAGCCAAATTTGGCACCTTTGCCATTTGATTAGCCCGCTTGTGCCAAAGCCTTGAGCTTTGCCACAGTATCGGGGTTCTGCAATATGGTTTCGGCCGCGTCCAATCCGGCTTGGCTGATCGCTTTGCGGTGGGCCTGATCGGACAGGAGGGTGAGGGTCTGCTCGGCGAAGGCCTCTTTTGTGTTGGCGAGTTGCACAATGCCTTTCAGCGCGTCGCCATAGCCGTCAATGCCGGCAGGATAGGCGACAATCGGCACGCCCATGCCGAGATACTCGCCAACCTTGATCGAGATGCCGCTCATCAATTGCGTCGGCAAAAGACCGATCATGTCCGGTCCGGCAAAATCGGTCAGGTGCTCGACGCGGCCTAGAATCTTGACGCCGTCAGTGACGAGATGTTTCGCGATCGTCCGCCCGACCGGTCCGACAATATTAAGCTCGGCGGTGGGCGCCTTGGCGCGTATCGCAGGCCAGATATCGGTTAGAAAATGTGTGATCGCATCGCGGCTGCCTTGCTGGTTGGCACCGATATAGAGCAATTGCGCTTGTGGCCGATCTGCCAATTTGTCCCGATGGACGGGCGCGGTCGGGCGGAACCAGATGTGTTCAGCCGCTGGCAGCAGCCTGTTGAAGCGTTCAAGCTCGTTGACCGAGGCATGAAAAATCGCGCCTGCGCCAGCCATTCGCTGCGCTTCTTCTTCAAAGCTTGGCGGGTCGGGGTAGTCAGACGGCTCATTGCGCGATTGGAACAGGGCATGCCGTGCGGCAAAGGAATCATGGACGAGCAGGCTCTTGCCGATCGTATCTGGTAGATCCGCCAATAGGGGGCCGAGGGAAGAATATTCGACCATGACGGAATCAGGGGCGTTTTTGGTGATCAGTTTGCGTATTCGGGCAAGCTCACCCTTTGGCGGCACGGTTGCGAGATTCGACCAAGGCGTCTTCCAGCGGCTTGGACCAATTTTGAGCCGGATCAGAACTTCTTGTGCCAGTCGCCAGAAGAATCTGAGCCAGACGCGCGGGCTCAGGCTCCAATAAGTGTTCGACAGTTTTAGTGTGCCGGGCCAGTGAATGTCGGCAAGGTCTGCAAATGGGTCGGCAATTTTACCCCATGGACGGCTTGAAAAACTGGTCACTGGCAGACAGATGATCTGCACGGCCAGCCCCGCTTCCTTTGCCAGTCCCAACATCCGCCGCAAATATGTTTTTGATCCCGATTGCTCGGCATCAAGGCGGCGGTGTGTGATGAGCATCAAGGTCTTCATAGGGCTTGGTCCATAGCCGGAAATCGCGTCTCCAAACTCTAGCAAGCCGAATGCCAATGGCGTCTTAACGTGTCGGCGCGTTAACTCTCTTCGGGCGGCTCCATGCCGAATCTACGGGCAAAGCCTTTGTCCAGTATGCGTTTTGGCATCCGGCGCGCAATGGAATAGTTGACCAGCTTCTCCGGTCCTACCGCATAATGGGCTTTCGGGGAGGGGTCGCTGAGCGCCGTTTCAATGATTTCGGCAATGCGCTCGGTTGGCCAGCCTTTTTCGCCTGCATCGAGAAACCCCCGGGTAAATTTGCGAATGGGGCCAGCCCAGCGCGTATTGGCATAGGGTGTTTTTGCTTCAGCCGCTTCGGCCTTGTCCCAAATCGGTGTCTTGATTGCGCCCGGCGCGACGCAGATCGCATCGATACCATAGACCATCATTTCGCGGCGTAGGCTGTCGGTCAGGCTCTCGACCGCATGTTTTGTGGCCGAATAGGCGCTCAGAAACGGAGCGGCCATGCGGCCGCCAAAGCTCGAAATATTGACGATCCGACCCGGCGCTCCCATCCGATCAGTGTCCATGCCCAGAAGCGGGGCAAATTCCTGTACGGCCGCGAGCAGGCCAATGACGTTGATGTCAAAATGCTGACGGATCTCATCCATTGGCTGGACGGCGAGAGGACCGATGATGGCGACGCCGGCATTGTTGACGAGCCCGCCGAGTTTTTCATTGCCCAGCTCTTTGGCAACCTCTTGCGCAGCGCGCGCGATCTGATCGGTGTTGGTGACATCGAGAATGAGCGGATGGATCGCAGGATTGCTGGCGAGGAGCGCATCCGCATCGGCCTGTTTGCGGACGCCTGCAAATACTTTCCAGCCGCGTGCGGCAAGATATTCTGCTGTGCCGCGGCCAATGCCAGTAGACGCGCCCGTGATGACGACAGATTTCATGCTTGTCTCCGGTGTGTGTGAAGAGCCGAGACGGCCCGTTCCGGCTGCCCAGCCCTAATTGTCGACGATACGAAGTTCAAACAGGTTCGGCCAGTGCTTTCCTGTGACAAACAGACGATCTGTCGTGGCGTCATAAGCGATGCCGTTGAGCACATCATCGAGCGGCGCGTCGCGGTCTGCGGCTGGAAACAGGCCGGTTAAATCGATCACGCCGACGACATGTCCGCTTTCCGGATCAATTCTGACGATCTGATCGGCTTGCCAGACATTTGCCCACACTTCGCCATTGATCCACTCAAGTTCGTTGAGTTTGCGCAAGGCATTGCCGTTGAGGGTTACCCGCACGCGTTTTGTGATCTTGAAAGTGTCGGGGTCGAGAAACAGGAGTTGGTCGGACCCGTTGGATTTAATGAGGTGGGTATCGCTCGCGGTCAGGCCCCATCCTTCGCCGGGATAGGAAAAGCTGCTGGCAATCTCCAAAGTGTCGGGATCAATTATAAATCCCGTGCCCGCCTTCCATGTCAGCACGATCATGCGGCCATTCCAGTGGGCACTGCCTTCGCCAAACACGCTTGCGGGCAAATCTTTCGTGATCAGTACATTGCCTGTGTCGGGGTCGAGTTTGCGCAGTTGAGATTCGCCATAGCGGCCTGTGCTCTCAAACAAGGTGCCATCAAGGAAAAACAGGCCTTGGGTGAAGGCTGCTGTGTCATGGGGCATTTGTCTGACGATTTCATAGGTCTGGCGGGCCACCGGTTGCGCCGGTGCAGGGGCAGGTGGGGGCGTTGTTGGCGCGGCGGCGGCTACAGGTTCAGAGGGCGCGACAATTGGGGGGCTTGCCTGAGGACTGCCGCATCCGGTTGTCATAAGGCCGGCCAGACCAAGGCTTGCCAGAAAGCGTAAAACTGTACTCATGATTTTTTTCCGCCTTCTATGATCTGAAAGGTGCTGCGCCGTTTGGAGGTATCCGTGTCTGTCTGTTCAAGAGCAGGCTTGGTGTCTGAGGTTGGTGGAGCCTTTCGGGAAGGCTCTGGCCGTACAAGTTTCAGCTTGGCCGGCCCGCTTTGAACAGGGGTTGCCGGAGGCTGTGCGGCTGGCTCGGTTCCGGGGGGCTCCACATCCTCGTGAATATCGCGGCTGCGGGGCTTGAAGGCCTGTTTCTTTTTCCTGGAATTCGAAAAGCCCGAGCGTGTCTTGAAGCTTGATTTCTTGCCACGTGATTTCTTGTCGATCTCTTTGAGCTTACGGGTTTGCAGGGCCGAAAGGGGTTCATCGAGATTGCCCTTTTCAGGATCACCAAAAGCCGAGCCATATTTCTCGACCCGCATCTCGACATCTTCGACGAATTCACGTTCCCACTCGGACAGGCCCGGCCCGTTCTCGGCGTCCGCGCGTTCGGCTGCCTTGCGCAGTTTGCGCAGGGCTTTGCGCTTCTTCTTCTCGTCAATGTCGCGGGCCATAGACCACAGACTTCACTGTTCTGCGGTCAAGATCAAGAGCGGCCCATGCCAGCGCCTCTTAACTAGATTTCACCCAGAGCAAGCAGGTAGAGATCAAGGATGGCTTCCTGCTCTTCGCGTTCGGCCCGATCGACTTTGCGAATGCGCACCAGTTGTCGTAGTGCTTTGACATCATAGCCAAAAGCCTTGGCCTCGCCATAGACTTCCTTGATCTGATTGGCCACTTCGGCCTTTTCTTCTTCAAGGCGTTCGATCCGCGCGACGGTCTGGCGCAGTTTCTCGCGTGCGGTTTCAGTCAAAGCGGCGGTTGCAGCATCTTCCATTTCAGTCTCCAGCATAGAATCAGTTTGTCAGGGTGTAGGGCGTATTGCGCCTATAAGGTAGCGGAAAGTTCGCGAACTTTTTCCGCAATGTCTTCGCCATGCGAGTGGTGGGGCATATGTCCGCCATCAGGATAGTCCACGCGTTCGAGATGGGAGACCTGTTCGACCAGTCTTCCGACGTGTAATTGCGGTTTGAGCACGCTGTCCTGAACGCCGGTATAAACGGTTATCGGCATTTTGAGGTCGCCATAGCGGCCTTGTTGGGCGGCCAGTTCCGAGCGCAAATTCAAGACATCGCTTGCATTGGCTCTGAAATGCGATGGCCGGAACAAAAGCTTGATCGCAGAATTTTCAAAATAGTCCTTGGGGGCGGCTTCTGGAGAGAAGACGCCTTCAATGCCCGCCCGAGCCTGATCTGGTCCCATAATTGGCACCAGTTGCGAGAACGCCCCGCCATAGACCGGATTAGCGGCTGCCGACGTAAACCAGGCATGGGAATCGGTGCCCCAATCGTGGCTCACCGGGGCGGCAAGCACCAATGCGGAGACAAGATCAGGCCGATCAAGGGCGAGCCTCAAGGCCACGGCACCGCCAAAGGAATGCCCGACGACAATTGCTTTTTCGCCCGGCGCCAGCGCTTCAAGGACACCTGCCATTTGCAGGGCCTGTACTTCCAGCGTCGAGCCCTTTTTGGGCCGGACCGAATAGCCATGCCCGGGGCGATCTGCCTGCAATACCCGATGTGTATCGCTCAGATGCGGGGTGAGCGTGTGGGTGAACTCCTGCGCATTGGCGCTTGCTCCATGGATCATCAGGACCACAGGGCCTTCTTGTCCGCGCCGGATGACATGGGTCTTGGCCTCGTTGAGTTCGAGGAAGATGCCGGTGGCAGGGTGGGCGTCTTCTGCGCGGGCCGAATAGAACGCACTGTACAAACAGGCAGATAGAAATGGTGCCAGCACCAGCAGCACGATAATCACATAGAGTGTTTTCACAGAGATTGCCCTTTGGCAGAAGTGGAGATCCGGTCGACCGCGCGCTTTGCGGGCGTAAGGTGGGGATGGATGTCGAGTGCGGACTGGTAAGCATCAATCGCTTCAGTGGTCGAGCCAAGTGCTTCGAGGAGACTTCCAAGCCGCAGCCATGCCGGAAAATGCCGTGGCTCGCGTGTCAGTGTTTCGTTCAGATCGCGCAGCGCTTCAGGGATGTTTTCCTGCTGCAAAAAAATCACGGCGCGGCGGTACCAGCCTTCCGTATAGTCGGGCTTGATCAGCACAACACGATCATAGAGCGATCGGGCGAGATCGAATTCTCCGGCCTGTTCGGCGAGGCTTGCCCGTTCGATCAGCAAATCCACGGTGCCCGACCCGCTGACAGCCCAGGAGGCGAGAATATCGGCCGCAGGCTGGGTTGCGTCTTCAGCATTCGGAGCCGTTTTCAGAGCGTCGAACATTTCGTCGGAAGGACCGGAGCCAACGCCGCTGACAAGAAGGAAGCTTGCAAAGATAAGCGCTTTTATCATCAGGTCCCTCAGCTCGCTGCTGGCAACAGTCTATGCCCGATCAGGGCCGTTTCAAGACCGGCCGCCGTTTTAAAGTGGTGGGTCTTGAAACCCAACCTATCCGCAGTGTCGATATTGGGCAAACTATCATCAATAAAAAGAATAGTTTCAGCGGCGGGGCTTCCCATGCGCTCAAGCGCGATTTTGTAGAGTCTGGCATCGGGTTTGATCAGGCGCTCTTCGCCCGAGATGATCGCGTCATGGAATTTGCCCAGGAGCGGAAAACGGACCTGCATTTCGGGCCAGATTTCAGCGGGCATGTTCGAGAGGGCGTATTGCGCGATGCCTGCCGTTTCGAGCCGGTCGAACAGGGCAGGGGTGCCGTCAATATATCCAGCAAACATCTCGAACCAGTGCTCACCCCAAGCGCGTATATGGTCTGCATGCCCGGGGTGCCTGGCGATGAGCGGAGCGGCATTGTCGGCAAAGCTTATGCCCGCATCATGTTGGCAATGCCATGCCATATTGCAGATATTTTCAAGAAAATCCGCGCGCGCGGCGGCATCGCTTATACGCGACGTATAAGCACGTTCAGGCTCCCAATCGAGTAAAACCCGACCGATATCCCAAAGTACAATATCAACGCGCATTTAAAAAAATCGCGCCGTATTCATACTTTGCTCAGGCCTGCTTTGCTTTAAAGCGTGGATTGGTCTTGTTAATGACATAAACCCGTCCTTTACGTCGTACGATCTTGCAATCGCGGTGGCGACCTTTGAGGGCTTTGAGTGATGAACGGACTTTCATTGGAGGCCCTGCCTTTGTTCGGGTAAATTCGTCAAAGCGCGGGAAATAAAGCAGTGTTTCGCCGAAGTCAATCTGTGGCGATGCCAAATGACAAGTTTCGGAGAGATTCGGAAAAAAAGGGGAGTGCAGCATGTTGTGTAATACAGGGGTCAAATTTGCCAGTCTGATCGTCCTCCTCGGGGCGTGTGCGTCGGGAGCGAGCACCGAGCCGCGATTGACCGAGCAGACGACTGCGGTCATTCCGACGGCGCCTGCCAATCCGGCGCCGGCAGTTGTCCAGACCAGACTGTTCAGTATTCCGCCGTTTGAAAGTTCCGGTCATGCCGAACTTGACGCATGGCGTATCGATTTCGCCCAGCGTGCCATGGAAGCGGGACGCAATCCGATGGTCGTCTATGATGTTTTGGCCGATGCAAAGCCTCTTGAAGCCTATTTGCCGTCCAATCCAGGCGAAGGGACGAGCAGCATCGCGTCGCAAGCTGAGTTTGCCAAACCCGTTTGGGAGTATCTGGCGACCGCGGTGAGCCCGACAAACATCGACACCGGCGCAACCCGTGCGGCAGAAGAGGCGGCTTTGTTTGCGCAGATCGAGGAGCGGTTTGGTGTTGACGGAGAAGTGGTCGCGGCGATCTGGGGCATGGAAACCAGTTTTGGCGGCTATATCGGCAATTTCGATGGTCCGGAAACTCTGGTGAATATGGCCGCAGAAGGCCGCAGGCGGGCGCTTGCCGAAGCCGAACTTCTTGCCACGATGCAGCTTATCGAGCGCGGGCTTGTCGAGCGCGAGCAGTTGATTGCCGGATGGGCGGGCGCGATGGGCCAAACCCAGTTCATGCCGTCGACCTTTCTTGCATATGGCATAGATTTTTCAGGCGGGACGCAGCCCGACCTATGGACCTCACGGGCTGATGCGCTCGGATCTGCGGCCAATTATATGAGCCAGTTGGGGTATCGCCACAATGTGCCCTGGGGGGTCGAAGTCGATCTTCCCGAAGACTTTGATCTGACCTATTCGGATGGCCGGAAACTTAGCGCCCTGCAATGGCGTTCGCTTGGTCTTCAATCGCTCGATGGGACACCCTTGGCTGTCGAGGATGCCGAACAGGCAAGACTGTGGCTGCCGTCTGATGCGAGCGGTCCGAAATATCTCCTGTTCAGCAATTTCGATATATTCCTCTCTTATAATCGTTCTTTGTCTTATGCTTTTGCTGTCGGCCTGCTTTCGGACGGGATTGCCGGACGTGACGGGCCGCAGACCCCTTGGCCGACGCATCTTGAAAAAGTCTCTGTTGGCGAGATAGCGAGGCTCCAGACTGCGCTGAATGCGCTGGGCTATGACGCCGGAGCGCCTGACGGCATTGTCGGCTCGCGGACCCGCCGGGCCTTGCAGCGTTTCCAGAGCGATACAGGACGCACGGCCGACGGGTATCCAACACCAGACCTTGTCGCTGCGGTTGTGCAAGCAGCAGGATAACTGGCCCTAGCCAATATTTTCCGGCCCGTCCTTGCTGTCGAAAACCTTGTCCTCGGGCAGGGCGTATCGGGCAAATATGGCGAGCGCGACCAGCAATCCTGTGGCCATAATGAAGGGCAGGCTCTGGCCAACATATTGGTAGATAAACGGACCAAAAAACGGAGATACAATAAAGCCCATCCCGTTCGCGGCGATGACCAGCCCGGCCACATTGCCCTGCATGTGCGGGCCAACCGCAAGCGATGCGCCACTGGAAAATCCTGGCCGTGCCAGCCCTTGTCCCATGCCGACCAGAAACTGCGCCGAGACAAGAACGGCAAAAGCCTGAGTTGGTACAATCAGCAGAGCGCCCGTGGCCAGCATCAAGGCTCCGACAATCATCAAGCTGCGATTTGAGATGCGCAGGCGGGGAATAATCACAAGCTGCGCCAAAAGGGTTCCCATGGCACCGGCCGAGAAGGCGGGCGCTGTAAATTGTGCGGCTGCGGCGCCTGATACGCCCAATTTGTCCATCACGGCGAAAATGAATGTTTGCGTCAGCACCCCTGTGACAAGCGATAACCCAACCGCATAGATCAGAAACGGTAAAACCCGTCTGTCGCGCCACAGCCCCTTGGCTTCGGCTGCACTGGCCTTTTTCTGGGCCGTTGTTGGCGCGGGCGGCGTCGTTTCGGGCAGACGGGTATAGAGCAGGAATGACATCAACGCAGCGAGGGCGCAGGTAAAGAAGACCGGACTTAGCAAACCGAAAACGGCCACCATCGCAGCGGCGAATGCGGGTCCGGCAACGGCTCCGACGCTGAAGCCCGATGTGACCGATGCGATTTCCTTCGTTCGGTCCTGCGGGCTGGTGCGATCTGCGACATAGGCTTGGGCGGCGGGGCTTGCGCCTGAGCCAACCAGTCCGAAAAAGGAGCGGGAGAGCAAAAGGCAGGCGAAGATGACAAATGCACCGGTAATGTGCCCGCTTAAAGCCAGCCAGCCGATGATGCCAAACAGAAGCATCGACACCGAATACCCCGCAAGGCCAAGGGCTGCGACGGGCCGGCGTCCCCATTGGCTCGACTTCTTGCCCCAGAACGGGCTTGAGATGGTCCAAAGCGCAGCGGAGAGCGAGAAGATCGCGCCGGCCATCCAGTCGGGCATGCCAAGTTCGCGGGTCATGGGTGGCAGCACGGCTGCGATCAGCATCGTGTTGCCCGCTCCGATGGCCAGCAGGGCGGCAAATAGCAAAGAAAAAGCGCCGCGGCGATCAGGCGGCGGCGCTTTGTCTAATGAGTGTTGTGTTGATCCCGTCATGCCTTCTCATTGACCGACATGCGGCAAAGATCAAGCCAGAGGTCAGATTATCAGCCGTGTCCGCCGCCAGTGACGTCGGGATAACAAGATCCGCTCCACGGCTCGATATTCGCATCCGTGATGGAGCGGTTCGAGAAATCGATACAGGTCCGGCCATATTCCAGCACAGATTGGGTCACCTGATCTTCAGCCCAGGCGTGCGCACAAGCGGCTTCGTCCGGAGCCGACGAAGAAGCATCTGCGCCGGGGCGGCGATATGAATTGATGAAATTGTTTACGCAGACGCCATAATCGGCCACCGTCTGTTTGAAGCCATCGCGCTCAGCTTCGGCGCTTTGAAGTTCACTCAGGCTGCTAATTGTGCCGGGCACGAAATCTGGTCGGGTGATTTTTCCGCAGACACTTTCGACAACCGTCAGTCCCTTTTGGGTCTGTGGCTGTGGACACACGCGATAATCATTGGCTGCGTATTGCTGAGCTGATGCCGTTGCGGCGCTCGAAACAAGTACAAGAGTGGCGAGCACTGATTTCATGGGATAACTCCTGTTATAATTAACGCAAATCATTGATGTATTTGCTTAATGATCTATTACCAGTTCAAGTTTCACGCCAGTCAGCAGCGCAATCATCGTCTGTTGAGGTTTTTCCAGCTCCATGAAAGTGAGTGATCAGAGTGCCGCATATTGGCGATGATCACGTTTTTTCCCAGTCCCTATTCGAATTTTTCCCCTAAACTACTCAACATTCAAAGAAATAGCAGAATCATGCACCAGCCGCAACGCTGCTAAGTGGTTGTTTAACATCCTCTGTTTTAATCAGGCCTGAACAGCCCGTGAGGATGAGCTTTTGATTCAGGTTTTCGGCCTTATTACATTGATAGTATTGGTTTTTGGGGCGCTTTTCTCTGTGGGAGGGGGCGCGCTGGCTGCCTTGCCGTTCGAGCTGTTTTTGATTTGTGGTGCTGCCTTCGGCATATTAATTATCAGCAATGCCCCGAGCGTTGCGGCCGAAGCCTTGTCCGGCTTCTGGCGCGTTATAGCGGGACCGAAGTGGAAACAGCCCGATTATGTGGCGCTGCTTGTGCTCTTACACAATCTGACACGGCGGGCACGGCAAAAGGGCCTTGTTGCGATCGAGCAGGATATTGAAAAACCCGGTGAGACAGCTGCTTTTCAAGCCGCCCCGCGCATTCTTGAAACGGAGATGGCGCGCGATCTGATTTGCGACACTTTCCGGCTTATGGCGCTTGATTTGTCTGATTCGCGGCGGGCCGAGGCGACGATGGAGCAGCGGATCGAGGCCCATACCGATGCGCGGTTTCGCGCTGTGTCGGCGTTGCAGATGATTGCCGATGCTTTGCCGGCATTGGGAATTGTCGCAGCCGTCATCGGGATTATCCGGGCTATGGGGGTTATTGATCAATCGCCAACAATTATTGGCGGCATGATTGCCGCAGCGCTTTTGGGCACGTTTCTGGGCGTTTTTCTCGCCTATGGGATTGTCGGACCTGTTGCGACGCGGTTTGGACAGATCGTTGAAGAGGAAGAGGCGTTCTTCAATGTGATCGGCGTGGTTTTGTCTGCCTATGCAGCGGGAATGTCACCCTTGGCCGCAGTGGAGCTCGGCCGGGCGGCGAGCCCGAGTGCGCTCCGGCCCGAGCCAGATAGCGTGCTGCGGTCCATTCAGGCCGCGCGGTTTCAGGCAACCAAAGCAAGCCGTGCTGTCAAGGTCGCCTAGATCGTCCCGGGACCTTGCGTGAAATTGAACGGATCAAATAAAGCAGATGTAAGTCCTCTTGTGGTTTATTGAGAAACTAGGGGCACAAGGGAGCAAGGGGGCAGTTATGTCGGATCAACACTTAGATTCTGCAAGAACAAGTCACACGAAAAATGGGCGAATTGCGGTTAAGGGGCTTACCGGCCTATTGGCTGTTTTCGTTGCCATACAAGCTATGGCTTATACGTCCAGTGCCGGGTCGGCTGTTCTCTATGAAGATCACATATTACGCTTATTGGCGTTTTGCTCACTGACGCTTTGGCTGGCTTTCGCTCTCGGCCTGGAAAAACGCGGCATGGCGGCGATTATGGCATTAGGATTTGCCAGTCTCGTTGATTTGCTGATTGTTCCGGCGCGGGCTGAACCCATGGGCACTCTGGTATCGGCCAATCTCGGAATTGTTCTCGCCTATTGCGGCCTGCATCTGTATTGGAACCGGCGGCAATCAGAGTCAGATGGAGCACAAGCCTCTTAGGCTGGTGCGCGATGCAAAAATCTGGTTGACCTGATTGGAAAATGAAGCTCGGTTGCTGGGATGTCCAGTCTGCGTCTTGCCACTTTCAATGCTGAAAACCTGCTCATGCGGTGCGATTTCAAAGCCGCTGGCATCAAGGATTTGCGCCGGAAGCTCAATCAGGTCTCCAGTCAGGCTGATGCCAAACGGGTGAGCGGTGTGTTCAACGTCCTGTCCGAAGACGACCGCACGCTTACCGCGCAAGCTCTGGCGGCAACCCGTGCCGATGTTTGCGTGTTGCAGGAGGTGGAAAACCTCGTCACGCTGACCACGTTTCATGACAAATATCTAAGCCGCTGGAGCCGCCAGCCCTATCGTGAACATGTTCTGTTTGAGGGCAATGATCCCAGAGGCATTGATGTTGGCGTCCTGTCAGATTTGCAGGTCACGGCGCGCAAAAGTCATGCTGGCAAGACGTTCGAAGACCTTGGCATGTCGCCGCCAGACAAGGCCGACGCCAGATCCCGCATCTTCCGGCGGGACTGTCTTGAGCTGGATATTGCCAAAGATGGTCAGGCGTTGACGCTTTTTGTCTGTCATTTCAAGTCCATGCATGGCGGGCGAGAGGCCACCCGCAAAGTGCGCCAGGCGGAAGCGCAAGCGGTCCGAAAGCTCGTCGAGGCGCGGTTTCCGGATCCTGCTGCTGCGAAATGGGTGATCCTGGGCGATCTCAACGACTATCTGGAGATTGACGGGGTGCCAGACACAGCTCACGGGCTGGGGCCGCTGATTGATGACGGGTTCGCCACCGACCTCGCAATGGCGCGTGTCGATGACCCATTGGACCGCTGGTCCCACCATTATACACCGCTTTCGCAGTATACTGCGCTCGACCATATCCTGCTTTCGCCCGCGATGATGGACTTGAACCGGCAGGCCGAAGTAACATATGTGCGTGCGGGTGCCCCTTGGCGATCCGAGCGGCATAGGGGATATAGACTACAAGGGGTTGGCTGGGCCAATCCAAAAGCATCAGATCATTGTCCGCTCGTGGCAAAGCTGACATTTTAACAAACCCAAAGGTAGGTGCCTGCGGGGCAGATGGGTATCAGGAGTATTTATGGCGCGATTTGACGATCTTGTGGCCACAGTTGAGACATATCAGAAACTGGCTGGAGAGAATTACGACCGGATCCGGCGTCTGGCCGAAGATCTCAAGGATGGCATGTGCGGGTTTATGGGGACCAAATCGGGTGTCTGTGTCCTGCTTGTGCCGCCCGCTGGCCCGTTCAAGCCAAAAGACCACACCGATGATGCGTTTTCAATGCCGCCGCGCGGGTTTCGCCAGCTTGGGCCTGTGGCGTTTGGTCTGGCGTTTCGCGTGAGCGAGGGAACGGATTGGCTGCGGGTGACTTTGCAGTGCCAGAAACTCGGTGATGATTTTATCGTCAATATTCTGGAAGGCGACAAGTATACTATGACCCTGCCATTGGCCGACAATGATACGATACCCTTCTACCAGCACATTTACGATCATGTGCATGACTGGTTCGCAGACAGGATTGAAGAGTATAAGGTTGGTGATCTGGCCAATGAGATCGGCTTTGATTTTGCCGATGATGATGATTAGACGTGGTCAGGCGATTGGCCATATGAAACTGGCTGCAAGGCGAATACATGTTTGAACTTCCAATTTTTCTAGCTGCCAGTGGCGAAGATTCCCTGATTTTGTCGGTCGCCTTGATCGGCGGGCTTGGTCTCGGAGCGCAATGGCTGGCGTGGCGGCTTCAGGCGCCTGCGATTGTGCTGATGGCGCTTGCAGGACTGACCGTAGGGCCCTTATGGGCTGTCATTAGCGGTGAACCGCTGCTGAGCCCGGACAAGGAGTTCGGCGAGCTGCTTCGCCCGATCATTTCACTGGCTGTGGCCGTTATCCTGTTCGAAGGTGGGCTTGTCCTGAAATTCGACAACCTGAAAGATGCCGGCCCTGCCGTGCGCCGTATGGTGTTCGTCGGTGGGCCTCTGGCCTGGGTGCTTGGGACATTTGCGGCCCATTATGCTGCGGGCCTTGATTGGGCCAGTTCGGTTGTGTTTGCCGGCGTTATGGTGGTGACGGGGCCAACGGTGATTATGCCTATGCTCCGGCAATCAAAACTCTCCGGCCGCACCGGCGCTGCGCTCAAATGGGAAGGCATCGTCAATGATCCGATCGGCGCTTTGTTTGCCGTTTTGGCATTCGAAGTCGTGCGCGTGCTTTCGGGTGGGGGGAATGTCTTTGGCGCAGCGGTCTGGATTTTCTGTGCCGCGGTGCTCGGCACTGCGCTTGGTGTCATGTTCGGGTTCTTTATTGCGCGGGCGTTCCGGGCCGGGTGGACCCCCGAATACCTTAAAGCGCCGCTTATCTTTGCCAGTGTCATTCTTTGCTATGCATTGGCCGAAGAGATTGAAGCAGAGATCGGTCTCGTCGCTGTGACCGCTTATGGCATGACGCTGGCCAATTCGCGGCTTGCGGGCTTGCTCGAATTGCAGAAATTCAAGGAAGACATCGCCGTGCTGCTGGTCTCGGGTGTGTTCGTGATCCTGACGGCGAATCTTACGCCGGATACGATTGCCGCCGCTTTGAACTGGCGCACTGCTGCCTTCCTGTTTTGTATGCTGTTTATCGTGCGGCCATTGTCAATCTGGATTTCGACCTATGGCACGCTGGATCGCAATGAAGCCCTTTTGCTGGGCTGGATCGCGCCGCGCGGGATTGTTGCGGTTGCCGTCTCCGGTCTGTTTGGACAGTTGCTGATCGAACTGCAGGAAACCAGCGAGTTCGAGTTTAGCGGTGCCGAGATGATTTCGCCTCTGGCTTTTGCCATGGTGTTCTCGACCGTGGTGCTACATGGCTTCTCGATCGGTCCCTTGGCGCGCAAGCTTGGCCTGTCGCGTGTTGGCAAACCGGGTGTTCTGCTGATCGGAGTGAACCCGTGGAGTGTAGATTTTGCCCGCCAGCTAAATGATGTGGGCATCGACACGACACTTGCCGATAGCAATTGGCGGCGGCTGAAACCTGCGCGAGATGCCGGATTGGAAACCTATTTCGGTGAAGTCCTGTCCGAAGAAGCCGAGCTTCGCCTCGACCATGCCCGTTTTGATACCGCCATCGCCTTGTCCGCGAATGAGCCATATAACGCGCTTGTTGCCGGCCACTTCGCGCCGGAACTTGGCCGTCACAAAGTGTATCAACTGTCTACCCAGGAGGGCGATGAGGATGATCCCAAGAGCATAAGTCTGGGCGCGCGCGGCCGCACCCTGATTAAACGGGGCCGCAGTTATGATGCTTTGCTGCGCGATCATTATCGCGGCTGGGCGTTCTCGAAAACACAGCTCTCGGCCAAATATGATCTGAAACGGTTTCTGGCGGACCGGCCGAAAACCGATCTTCTGGCGGAGATCCGTCCGGATGGCAGCGTGACATTCCTCGGGCCTAGCCGTGAGCCCAAGGGGGGAGAAGGCGCTATCCTCGTCAGCTTTGGTCCAGAGATTGTTGAAAGTGATCCCGTTGACTGATCGTTCAGCGGGAGCCGTCACGGACTTGCTCGACCATCTCGAAAATGTGGCCGGAGACTATGACGCCATCCTGTGTGACGTTTGGGGGGTCATCCACAATGGCCGCAAGGCGTTTGCATCTGCGTGCGATGCGTTGACGGCGTTTCGGGCGGGGGGCGGTAAAGTCTGTCTGCTCACAAATGCTCCTGTGCCGAAAGCTCAGGTTGTGCGTTATTTCGAGCCCTTGGGGGTGCCGGAGGCTGCGTTTGATGATTGCGTCTCGTCGGGGGACGCGACCCGCGCCTTGCTGGCGCGCCATGCCGGCAAGCGCTTGTGGCGACTGGGCGCAGATGAAGGCTGGGAACATGACCGGTTTCTATATGAAGGGCTCGATCTGATCTTCGTCGACGATCCGGCGGAGGCTGATCATGGTTTGATTGTCGGGCTGCGCGATCAGATTGGCGGCGAACATCCGGAGGCCTACCGTCAGGAACTGGCCGATATCTCGCAGCTGGGACTGGAGCTGATCTGTGCCAATCCGGATATTCAGGTGCGGATTGGTGACCGGTTGCATTGGTGTGGCGGCGCACTTGCCCAAATCTATGAGCAAGAGGGCGGTGTCGCGATCTATCCTGGCAAACCACATGCGGCCATTTACCGGCTGGCCTATGAAAAACTCGATGCTCTCGGCGTGACAGATAAAGCGCGCATATTGGCAATTGGCGATGGTCCGGTGACCGATTTGAAGGGAGCAAACCGTGAAGGCCTTGATGCGCTCTATGTCGGGACAGGCCTTGCGACCTATCAGGGCGGTGACTTTGCCATGGAGGCCCGGCAGGTTTTGTCGGAAAATCAGGTTCAGGCCCGATATGCCCAGCCTGTGCTGACATGGTAACACCATTGCTTTCTGTGGTCTTTACGGGCAAATAGAGGCCAAATCCAATAAGCAAGAGACAGCCATGAGCCACCCTGACACCAAATATTACGAAGACCTTGAAATCGGTCAGGCACATGAGACGGTGCACACGATTCGCGATGAAGATATTACAAAATTCGCAGACGTCTCCGGCGACTATAATCCGCTACATATGGACGATGAGTACGCTGCGAAAACGCCTTTTGGCCAGCGCATCGCGCATGGCGCGCTAACCGCCTCCTATATTTCCGGTATCCTCGGGAACAACCTTCCCGGTCCCGGCGCAATTTTTACCGGCCTGTCCATGCGTTTCCGCCGTCCAGTCTATATTGGCGATGAAGTGACGGTGCGGGCTGAAGTGTCTGAAAAGATCGATCGCGGCAATCGCGTGACCTTGTCGGTTTCGTGCATCGTTAAAGGCAAGCGCGTGATTACGGGCGAGGCCCAAGTGGTTGCGCCAAGCCGCGAAGCCTAGCCGCCCCCGTGGCCGTTTATGCAGATTATCGGAACATTCCGGACAGCGCCGCAGGAGCGGCGATCGCGCTGGGGAATTTTGACGGGCTGCATGCTGGCCATCATGCCGTAATCGCGGCGGCCAGAGCGACAGGCAAACCGCTGGCCATTGCGACCTTCGAGCCGCCGCCGCGGGCCTTGTTTCGGCCAGATGATCCTCCATTCCGTATCTATCGGCCAGAGCGGCGCAATCGCGAATTGCTCGCTTTGGGTGCGGACTGTGTGTTCGAACTGCCTTTCACCAAAGATATGGCAGGCATGACCGATGACGTGTTTGCGCGCGAGGTGCTGTCAGAAGGTTTGCGCGCGGCTCATGTTTCGGTCGGGTTCGATTTCCGGTTCGGACGCGGACGCATGGGTGATGCGGCGCGGCTTGCTTCGCTTGGGCGGGCGCTCGGTTTCAGCGTCTCGATTGTCGAGAAAATCGAAGGGCTGGGAGACAAGGCCTCTTCGACCGCGATGCGTCAGGCGCTCAGAGCGGGGGAGCCGGAGAAAGCCGCCGCGCTGCTGGGCTCGCCATGGATTGCCGACGGACCCGTTGAACATGGCGAGAAACAGGGCCGCACGCTTGGTTTCCCGACTGCCAATATGACCCTTGGCGGCGGGCTCATCCATCCCCGTCACGGTATTTATGCCGTGCGCGCGCGTGTTGAAGGCGAAGATGTGTGGCGCGACGGCGTTGCCAATTTCGGCCGGACACCGACGACGGGCCTGCGCGATCCGCTGCTCGAAACCATGATTTTCGATTGGGAGGGCGACCTTTACGGCAAACAGCTCGAAGTTGCGTTGATCGCCTTCCTCCGTCCTGAAGCCAAATTCGGCAGCGTCGATGATATGGTTGCCCAGATGCATAAGGACGT
>CAZXXY010000025.1:0-26883 GCA_964644755.1 uncultured Hyphomonas sp.
GTTGTGGATCAAACAAATCATTTGGAATTTTGACGCCGCGCCGCGCCATCTCTTCCAAAAACTGTGGCCGGATGCCAGTGGCAACAAATTTGCCATGTACTTTGCCATTTTCGTCGGTGTGACTGCGGTCGAATTTGAAAATTTCCTGCATTTGGACGACGCTGCCTTCCATGCCGGTGATTTCTGCAACACTCATCACACGGCGCGAGCCATCGGACAGCCGTGCCGCCTGAACCACGAGGTTTACGGCCGAAGCGATCTGCCCGCGAATAGCCTCGGCGGAAATGCGCAGGCCACCCATCAAAACCATCTGCTCCAGTCTGGTAATCGCATCGCGAGGATTGTTCGCGTGGATCGTCGCCATAGATCCTTCATGTCCGGTGTTCATCGCTTGCAGCATATCGAAGGCTTCCTCGCCGCGAACTTCGCCGAGAAAGACGCGGTCAGGCCGCATGCGCAGCGCATTCTTCACGAGTTCGCGCTGACGGATTTCACCCTTCCCTTCCAAATTGGGAGGACGGGTTTCCATGCGGGCGACATGTGGCTGTTGCAATTGCAGTTCCGCAGCATCTTCAATTGTAATGATACGTTCTTTGTGGCTGATCGCCGATGACAGCGCATTCAGAAGAGTTGTTTTACCAGACCCTGTGCCGCCAGAGATTACAGTAGAGGCACGACATTTCACCGCTCCTACGACAAATTCGAGCATCGGGGCTGGCAGAGCGCCATATTCTGCGAGCTTTTCAAGCGTCAGCGGGCTTTTCGAAAACTTCCGTATCGAAACGAGTGGTCCATCGACACCGATTGGACTGATTGCGGCATTGACCCGCGAACCATCCAACAATCTGGCATCAACCAAAGGCTGGCTTTCATCCACCCGCCGTCCGACAGCCGATACAATACGGTTCAATATCCGCAGCAAATGGTCATTGTCGGAAAAACGAACGGACGAAAGTTCAAGTTCGCCGCCGCGTTCGATATAGACCTGATGGCAACCATTGATCAGAATGTCCGATACTTCGTCATCAGCGAGTAAGGGCTCGATCGGGCCAAGTCCGGTCATCTCATCAAAGACCGCATCAGCAAATTGGCCAATCTCGCCAGACGACATGGCAAGCCCTTCTTCGCGCACCATATCCATGACAATCAAACGAACCTGCCGCTTCAGATCGGCGTCGTTCAACTTTTCCAGAGACGAAAGGTCCAGTTCATCAATCAGTCGATTGTGCACCCGTATTTTTGCGTCGAGCAAACCCATTGTACGCTTACGGTCTGCGGTACCCTCATTGCCATTTGACTCGGCTTTCGGGCCCGCAGGTGCTGCTTCGACACGAGGTGCCTCGACATCAGAAACATCTACGGATTTGAGATTGAAACGGCTCATTAGCGCCACATCCTTTTCCGGCCCGTCTCGGTCAGGGCCGGGTCCAGCTTCTTCAGCAAGGTCGCCGTATCTTTTACCAGCGCGCTCTTGGGTTTCACACGAGCGACAGGTAGCCCCAAATTCACCGCTTCACGCGCTGACTTCCAATCTGACCGGACAACCGCTTCGATATCACGGTCGATCGCTTTACTCGCCCGGGAAACGGAGAATTCGAGCTTTCCATCCGACATGCGATTAAGGATCAATCGGGCTGGCGTCCGCTCAAGGCGAAGTTCGTCAATTTCGCGTGCCATATCAGAGGCTGCATGGAGGCTCGGGACCGTAAATTCACTCACAACCAAAACTTCATCAACCCCCGCCAGAAGAGGCTTTGACCAGCCTCGCCGCTCACGCGGTAGATCGACGATCACATGTGTGAAACCGGCACAGACAGTATCCAGTAAGCGCAAGACCATATCCGGCGTGGAAATATCATGAACATCTGCATTCCGCGGAGCAGAGATGATCGTGACGCCCGTTTCATGTTTGGAGGAGTAGGCATCAAGTAAGGTCGAGTCGAGACGCTCCGGTGCTGCTGCGAGACTGAACAGGTCAAGCCGCGGCTCGGTATCGAGATAAGCGGCCACCATGCCGTCAGCCAGATTCATATCGACAAGGCAAACCTTGTTGTCAGGATCGCGTACGGCTGTCGCGCACGCCAGTTCGATGGCAATCGTTGTTGCCCCTGCCCCGCCGACTGCGCCGGAAACCACCCAGCAAAGGTTACGCCGCGTGGGCCCTGACGGTGTCAGATCCATCAAGCGCCCTGCCGAGCGAACAATAGCATCTATACCCGCGTCCGAACCAACAAGATCAGAGGATTTGAGCGCCAACATGGACCGGACGGCCTGCGCGGGTAACGCATCACCAATCACAAGGACCTTTGTTGCCGGCGCGAGACTTACGAGCCCATCCAACAGGGAAAGCGCACCTCCCGCCTCGAGATCAATAATCAATACGTCGTCACCGGTCAGCGCAATAGCTTCCTCGGCCGGCAATGACGAAACATCCTTCACCTTTGCAAAGGCGCTTGAAAACTGAGCCAAGCGATGGCTCGCAACGAAAGTCGCCGGGCAAAGTTTGGATGCCATGGTTGGAATATTTTTCTCGAGTGCGGTCACAGGGAAGTCCTAAATCTAAAATATCGGCGCAGTGCCTATTCGTTCGACGCGCTGCCTACTCCACTTTCGGAGAGGTCACTCAGTTCCGCACGTTCACCAGTATTCAGCCGCTCAATGGCTGCAACGGCTCTCTCACCCGACTGGCCGGTCAAGCCTTTCGAATTCGGGACATCGGCTGCCCGGATAGATTGAAGAGCAATATTCTGATCCGTCGCCTCGCCCAGAATAAACTGTTTCTGGAAGTCCGGATCATACGTCGCCTGCCCTTGGCTCGCACACGCCGTCAGCGCCAAAGCTGCAACCAAAAGACTGAATTTATGCGTCGGTACTCTCATCGGTATTGCTCCTATTGTGTCGTTTGCTGCGCGCTTGGTTGCTCATGCAGTGCAACCGTTTGATCGAGCAGGAAGAAGCTGCTCTCGGATGGTTCATCAAATGCATCGAGCGGTGTCGCCAGACTGTCAGCTGATGGTGCAGGTTGAACCAGGCGCGGCGTAATGATGATCACCAGCTCTGTCTCATTGCGTGCAAAACGCTTTGAACTGAACAGGCTGCCGAGAACCGGTACGCTGGAGAGCCAAGGCGTTTGGCGAACGTCGCTCGTATAGCTATTTTGCAAGAGGCCAGCGATGGCAAAGGCTTGTCCATCGCGCAGCTCTACAGTTGTATCTGCCCGCCGAACACTCAGGCCCGGAATTTCAATTCCGCCAAGCTGGACCGAGTTCAGGGTGTCGAGTGAAGACACTTCCGGCCGAACCCGTACATTGATCATATCTTCGCCAAGGACCGTCGGCGAGAACGCTAGCGAGACACCAAACTCACGAAACTCGATGGTAATCACATCATTGGCTTGGCCAACAGGAACAGGAAACTCTCCTCCCGCCAGAAAACTTGCCGTATCACCCGACAGGGCGACCAGATTTGGCCGTGCCAAAGTCCGGAGCACACCTTTTTCCTCAAGCGCGTTCAGCGCCACGTCCACATTAACCGGCCCGAAAGCCTGAGAGCCAATGGCCGCCGCCTGTGCCAGCGCACCGGAGACCAGATTGCCATTCGACAGGAAAGAGAACTCACCCGCTTGAGACGCCTGTGTACCAATACCGAATTCACGGACAACATCGCGGGAGGCTTCGACAAAACGAACCTCAAGCAAAACCTGTTGTGCCTGACTGACGGCCAGACCGTTGGCAACACCACCGGGCACGTGACGTTCCGCCAACTGAACTGCTGTTGCTGCTGCGCCGGCTGTTGAAATATCACCGGCGATGAAAATGCCATCATAGACCGGCACAACCTGCAGCTCTTCCTCCGGCAAAAGCATATTGAGATCGCGGCGAAGCGCATCAAGGCCAAGCGCGACGTTGACTTGAATCAGATCGATCACACTGCCAGCCTCATCATAGATCAGAACCGTCGTCCAGCCAGGCGCTTTGCCGCGTACAAAAAAGGAGCGATTGCTGGTCGCCGTGACGCTGGCAATTTCAGGATCGGCCACAGCCAAGGTTGCGAACGGACGTTCAATCTCGACCACCGCAGAACGGCCTCTGTCGACATTGAGAATGGGAGCATCAGCGTCAGCCGCCAGTTGCTTCCATCCGAAAGCAGGCTGTGCCGACGGCACCAAAAGCCCGAACAAGGCAAGCCCCAAAGCGATAAATAATGGCCGCATGATCAAGGTCATTTCTAGTTTCCTGTTTGCGAATTGGATTGTGACACTGGTGCAGATACGGTTTCTTCGCTTTCACCGGCAATGACACGAATATTGGTAAAGGCAGGTTTGGCTGGTGCACGACGCACAGGAACTGCTCGAACGGGTTTGGGGGCAGCTTTGACTGGTTCTGCATCATCATCGGCCCGCCGAAGCGCCAGACCTATCGTTCCGGCCTCGATTGCAACACCCAATTTACTCGCTTGTTCCGGGGTGACTTGTAGCGTCACCGTCCGCGCAGGCTTTGCGCCGTCGAGGTCCTCGGCAAAGCTCTGGTCGACGGCCAGAACACGAATATTGCTTAGAAGCAGTTCTCCGCGCTGAATTTTGTCCGAGCTGGCATTGCTGCGGACTTCGCGGAAACTGTTCACATCGACACGATGGTCCGGAAGAATGAAACCGGCAACACCGGTTGCATCATCCACTTCGACTGACACAGCGCGATGGCCGGGCTCAATCAGTTGGGCCAAAGTGTCCCGGACGGTTTGAGAACTCAGCTTGTTCAAAAGCACAGGTTCGCCAGGGACAATCACGCCGAGCGAAGAAGGAAAACTTCCATCTGGATTGATGAAGTCGGATGGATCTGAAATCGCACCGAGTGGCACAAAGTCTGCCGGCCAATCAACCAAGCGCAGACTGTCGACAGAAACAATATCGCCGCGTTCGATCGCCGCATTTGCAACATAGATTTTGGCGAGCGGCATCGGCTCGACCTCTACAACGGTTTGAACCACTGGTCGTGCGGCATCAGCTTCACTGTTGAGCCAGCCCCGACCAAAGAACACAGCGGCAATGCCGACGAGAATCGACAATATCAAAGAGACAACTGGTCCAGCACGCATTATTTAGCCCTTATCTAATCGCTGCCAGCCTTGCAGCGGCTCCAATTCGACGATTAACAGCTAGGGGATAAAGTCTGTTGAAGCTTCGGCTTCAAATAGACCTGCTTTGGTTAGGCTTTCTTAGGAAATTGGGGAAGGAGTGGGCCCAGCCTCACACGATGAACAGTGTCCCCAGACGTTCGAAACTCCAGAATGCGCCCGCGATGCCAACCGTATAGGCCGTGACCCGTCTGATGTAATCAAGGCGGTTTGCCATCAGCTTTCCCAGTATCCAGAATCCGAACAGCAGGACGGCGATAAAGGCTATCTGGCCAAACTCCACACCAATATTGAAGAAAAACAGGGCCGCCAGCTCCGCATTCTCCGGAAGCCCTATATCTCCTAGCGCACCTGCGAACCCGAAGCCATGCAACAGTCCGAAGCTAAAGCTGATAAGCCAGGGCCAACGGCTTGCAAAACTCGAGCGGCCATCAAGACCGTTCACAGCTTCTACCGCGATCAGAACGATACTAATCGCAATCAGTGTCTCCACGGGACCGGGCGCAAGGGTGACAAGCCCCAGCATTGTCAGTGCGAGGGTCAACGAATGCGCCAGTGTGAAAGCCGTGATCACGAGAAGCAATTTGCCCAGCCGGACGAGTATCATCAGGCCCGCCACAAAGAGCAGATGATCCGGACCAGACAGGATATGTTCGAACCCAAGTCCGATATAGGCAAAAGCAGCAACTGTTTCTGCCGTTGAGAGATCAAGTGTCGGACTCGCTGGCCTTAAGACGACGGTATGGCTGTCGCCATCGAGATACTCAATTTTTACGAATGTATCGGTCAGTGTCCGGTCCAGTCCCGCAATCACTATCTCTCCGGCGCGCAGGCTACAGACAACGCGCCAATGACTGACAACCGCGCCATCCAGCAAGCCTGATTGCGGCTCTGCGCTCTGCTCACAATCGGATGGCAAGACGGGATCGACCACCAGCCGCCGTCCATTATTGATCGGCTGTTTCCACACGACTTGAAACTCGTTTTCAGTCTGCTCGACAATCTCTAAATAGGCAGGCCGAATTTCATGTGCCTGTGCGGTCAGGCCAAGGCAGCAAAAATATGCAAAAAGGGCGACTGCAAGACGGATCAAGGAGACACACCATCATCAATGATGACGCGATAGCGCTGCATCAGGTCTTCAAGGGCGGCCGCATCGCGCTGACGTACAAACCGTTCTGTCTCGCGTCTGCGCACCTCCGCGACAACCTCTTCAAAAGGAGGGATACCGCCTTCGGTCCGGCCGGTTATCTTCACCAAATGGTCTGCGAGGCGGGACCGCAGCGGATCCGACCATTGCCCGTCAGGCAACGCAAAGACCGCATCGGCAAATTCGCGCCCAAACAAGCGGGCAAGATTCGCCTGATCCATATTTACATGTGAACGCGAGAGCATGAATGGGTCACCCAATGTCTCCGATGGCGGTGGATTGGCACCGCGCAGTCGAAGGGCTGCAATGTCCATTTCAGTCTGCCGACTACCGCCATCATTCGCAAACCCGTAGGGAACGTGAACGAGGTTTACCTTCTCGGGCACCCTGTAGTTTTCGCGATTTTTCTCATAGCTCTGCCTAAGGTCCGCCTCGGAAAAGGTCGGTGCCTGAGTATCATTGGACAGCAGAAACCCCATTTTCTGGGCCAATCGCCGCCGAATAATCGTGTCATCCTCATCAAGTCCCAGACGCTGGGCCTCGCGGTACAAAACTTCTTCGCGAACATATTCTGCAAGCAGGCCACGCACATCATCCGAGGTCGGTTCACGGCCGGCTTCAGCGGCCCATATCGTTGACAATCTCTGGAGGGCATCCTGACTGATCAGGATTGTCGTTTCATCCGACACCTGTCTTGCTGACCAGAAACTATGGGCGCCGAATAAAATCGCGCCAATCACCAGAAAATGTACGAGTGGTTCCCGCAAAAACCTGCCGCCTCTACTCATACTGCCCCCTTGTCCGGCGTTCACAAATATCTGGCGAGACAGGATCAGAAAGGATCAAACGCCGAGCTGATCATTGTACAATGCCGCCGCTCCGACAAGCGGAATAAACTCGCCTCGCATTCGCCGTATAGGAATGCCTGCGATATACTCCGAACGAGGCCCCCGGTCGAGATAGTAGGTTTGAGCCTCATCGCCTCCCAGCCATGGCAATAAGCTTTCCGTCGCGCCGCCCGACAATACCGCACCGCCCCTTGCCCCATTGGCGAGCACCATATCCCCGATGAACCCCATCAAGGCCCGCGCTCGAAATGCGCACACCCGTTCGCAAATCAGATTGCCATTTTGAGCCGCGCTACTCACATCCTCAGCTGCCATTTCGATAAAAGGCTCACCGTACAATTTGCACATCGCCCGATGCACGGCCTCAAGCCCGCTCCCGGAAGTAACCAGTTCGTACGACACAAAGCCATATAGGCTGTGCAGGATCTGGCCGAGTTTCACATCCTCATGCGATCTGGGCGCAAAAGCGGAATGTCCGCCTTCGCTACAAATGACTTTCCACTTTCCAGCATCTGCCTGCAACAGTGTCGCCATGCCCAAGCCGGTGCCCGGCCCAGCCACAAGAACCGGCGCGGCTGGATCGGCATCGCCTTCAAGGACCGTCTCGAACCTATCTTCATCAAGCACAGGAACGGCTCGCGCCATAGCCTCAAAATCATTCACCAGAGTCACGCTCTTGAAACCGTACTGCGCCTTGAGCGCCTGCGCAGAAATCGACCAATCCCTATTGGTCAGTTTCACAACATGGTCCTTGACCGGACCAGCTATGGCAAACAATGCATGCTCCGGTAGGGTTGGGATCGTATTGAGGTAGATCTTCAGCGCAGCGTCAAAACTTGTAAAGTCGTCATTGGCCAACTTCACCACATCATACACTTCGAGCGCGGCGTGCCCAAAGTCTGTCACGCCAAACCGCGATCTTGTTCCGCCTATATCAGCGAGCAGAACACGTCCCGTCATGAAGTTAACCCCTGCCCTGAAAACCCGAAGAAACTCGCGCCTTCATCGGCGCGCGACGCACTGTCACGGAAATGGCCAAACATGTCTTGGCCCAGCCCTGCTGGAGCAGCATTCGGCCGGAAAGGCAGAGGGTCGCGTTCACTCAGGATCGAGGCTGCATCTTCAAGCTCCAATGTCCCGGCATCCGCATCGAGGCTAACAATGTCGCCATCGCGAACATAGGCAAGCGGTCCTCCACGCGCCGCTTCCGGCGCGATATGAATGGCAGCCGGAACTTTGCCCGATGCACCCGACATACGCCCATCTGTAACGAGCGCCACTTTGTGGCCGGCATCCTGCAAAGCCCCCAAGACTGGAGACAGCGCGTGCAGTTCGGGCATGCCATTGGCAGCAGGCCCCTGAAACCGGACAATAATAACCACATCCTTGTTCAGCTCGCCTTGTTCAAACGCGGTCCGGACGTCTAATTGTGTCTCGAACACGCGCGCTGGCGCTCGCACTTTCCGGTGTTCGGACTTGACCGCAGACTTCTTGAGGACACCGCGTCCGAGTGGTCCTTGCAGCAAGGCCAGCCCGCCCTCCGGACTGAAGGGGTCCGCGACAGGTCTTAGAATATCGGTATTGCGACTTGTTTCGGGTGCAGACCGGAAAGCCAATACGCCATCATCAAGCCATGGCTCTTTCGATTGGTCTGCCAGCGTGCCGTAAATGGTCCGGGCAGACCCGTCCATCAGACCCGCCTCAACCAGTTCCCGAATGACAAAGCCCATACCGCCAGCCGCATGAAAATGGTTCACATCCGCGGGACCGTTGGGATAGACACGGCAAAGCAATGGCGTGACCGCCGACAAATCCGCAAAATCTTCCTGCGTAATCTGATATCCAGCCGCCGCTGCCATTGCTGGCAGATGCAGCGCATGATTGGTCGAGCCGCCCGTTGCCATCAAGCCGATCATCCCGTTGACGACCGAGCGTGCATCAATCATCTCGCCGACCGGCTTGTAGCCATCAGATTTCGCAATCAGTCCTACGGCATGCCCGACCGCCCCTTTGGTCAGAGCCTCGCGCAATGGTGTCCCCGGATTGACGAACGCAGCACCGGGCAAGTGCAGTCCCATGCACTCCATCAGCATCTGGTTCGAGTTTGCCGTCCCGTAAAATGTACACGTACCAGCCGAATGGTAGCTCTCGGACTCGGCTTTTAGCAGTTCATCACGTCCGACCTCACCGCGCGCAAAGGCCTGACGCACACGCGCCTTTTCGGGATTTGGCAGTCCGGACGTCATGGGGCCTGCGGGAATAAAGACTGCCGGCAACCAGCCAAACCGCAGCGCCGCGATCACGAGCCCCGGCACGATCTTGTCGCAAACCCCCATGAAAAGGGCTGCATCGAAAACATTATGGCTCAGGCCAACCGCCGCCGAGAGTGCAATGACATCGCGCGAGAACAAAGACAGTTCCATGCCGGCCTGACCTTGTGTGACCCCATCACACATGGCCGGCACGCCGCCTGCGACTTGCGCCGTAGCGCCCGCCTCCCGTGCCGCTTGCCGGATCAGCTCCGGATAGGTCTCGTAAGGCTGATGGGCGGACAGCATATCATTGTAAGCGGTGATCATGCCCAGGTTTGGCCAGCCCCCGCCCAGAAGTTCGGCTTTATCGAGCACCGTACACGCTGCAGCCGCATGGGCGAGATTGCCTTCGGTCAAACGGCTTCTGGCAAAGCCGGTTGGCCGATTTTGGCGCACCATATCAAGATATGCTGCGCGGCTATCTGCAGACCGTTCGATAATCCGGTCAGTTATCTGGCGGACCGCTGGATGCAGGTCGGTCATGCGCTTGCCTCCCACCATGCCCGATCATCTTTGCGCAGCAGGAAATCCGCATCCGAGGGACCATTGCTACCCGCCGGATACGTCGACAGCGGTTCATCGAGTTCCTCCCAGGCATCGAGCAAACCATCGACCCAGCTCCAGGCGGCCTCGACCTCGTCGCGCCGCATGAACAGGGAGAGATTGCCCCGCACGACATCCATGAGCAGACGCTCATATGCGTCAGGATAGCGGGTCGAGAAGTTCTCCGCATAAGACAAATCGAGCGGCAGTGACTTGATCCGCAACCCGCCCGGCCCCGGTTCTTTTATCTGGACAAACAAACGAACAGCTTCATCCGGTTGCAGCCTGATGACGAGGCGGTTTGCAATAGAGTTGGTCTCGCCAAAAATCGAGTGAGGCGCTGGCTTGAACTGGATAATGATCTCGGACCGACGTTCCGCCATCCTCTTGCCGGTGCGCAAATAGAACGGCACGCCCGCCCAACGCCAATTGTCGATCTCGGCATGGATCGCCACAAAAGTTTCGGTCCGGCTTGGTTCGTCTGATGAGAGTTCTTCGATATATCCCGGCACCGCTTCGCCGTCGGCCACGCCAGCGGTATATTGCGCCCGCACGGTTTTGTCCTTCGCAGCTGCTGGAGTAAACCGCCGCAAGGCCCGCAATACTTTGATTTTTTCCGTTCGTACATCTGCAGCATCCATGGATCCCGGAGGTTCCATCGCAGTCAGACAAAGCAGTTGCAAAATGTGATTTTGCACCATATCGCGCAAAGCCCCCGAGCCGTCATAATAGTCGGCACGGTCTTCGACCCCCAGTCCCTCAGATACTGTGATCTGGACATGATCAACTTCGGCGCGCGACCACACAGGTTCAAACAGGGCGTTTCCAAAGCGCAAGACCATTAAATTCTGCACACTCTCTTTGCCCAGATAGTGATCGATCCGGTAAACCGCATCCTCTTCGAAAATTGCGCCAACCCCATCATTGATCGCTTTTGCAGACGCTAAATCGGTCCCGATGGGTTTTTCAAGCACCACCCGGGCATCATCGGTGTTGAGTTTGGCTTTGCCGAGAGCTTCGCAAATTGCAACATAAAGGCGGGGGGATGTTGCAAGATAGAAAACGCAAGGCCGCCCTGCTTCGCCAGACAGCTTACCGCGTAGCTCGTCCCAAGGCGCATCGGAACTTGTTGCATCCATCGCCACGTATTCGAGACGTTGCGAAAACCGCGTCCATTGCTCTTCATCCCAGTCCGTCGCCGCATTCGCCTCACAGGCTGCTTTGGCAAAAGCACGGAACTTGGTGGTCGTCATCTCGGACCGCGCGGAGCCGACAATCCGGCTGCCATCTGGAATTTGCCCATCACGCCAACGGTGAAAGAGTGCCGGCAACAGCTTGCGCTCCGACAGATCACCCGTCGCTCCAAAAATCACGATATCAAAAGTGCCTACTGGGATGAATTCAGCCATGTGGCTCCAAGTCCTATTTACGACAAAGAAAAATCGACAGGGCGTTTTTAGTTGTCTGTTTCCTTGTAATTGTTGCTACCGATTTCCCAAGCGAAGATGCCATCGCATCCGCGCCATCGTGCATAAGCAAAGCGTTCGCCCAATCCGGCAGCTTCGGCAAGACTTGTCGCCCAGTCCTCACTGCCATCGATCTCGAACTTATGTGGATGCACACCCCATAAAAGCTGCGCCTGACGCAATCGTCTCGGATCAATCGAACCATACAGTATCGGCACATTGCCCCGCACCCGGCTAAAGCGGGCAAGCCGCTGGATCGAGCCCGTCCTCAATGCAATCGCCATTGCGCCTTCTTGCTGTGCCAAACCACTTACGGATTCGGCTACGACATCGACAGCGCGCTCCCAGGCCGGCGGGCCAATACCGTCAAACTGATCGACTGTTAACTGGAAGTCGTCGGCATGTTCTGTCGCCAGCATAATACGGTGCATAATCGCAACCGCCGTGGCTGGATGCCGCCCGACAGCCGTCTCCGCAGACAACATGACCGCATCGGCTCCCTGATAAACCGCGGTCGAGACATCGCTTGCTTCAGCACGCGTTGGCGCGGCATGTTCAATCATCGATTCAAGCATTTGGGTCGCAACGATGACCGGTCGGCCAGCAAAACGCGCAGACCGGATAATCCTGCGCTGGATGACGGGCACTTCTTCAAGCGGAAACTCGACGCCAAGATCTCCACGCGCCACCATAACCGCATCCGATGCTCGCACGATCGCATCCAGATGCTCGATGGCAGACGGTTTTTCAAGCTTGGAGACCAGCGGTGCCCGCCCATCAATAATGGCCTTGGCTTCTTCCACATCGGCCACTGTCTGTACAAAGCTCAGCGCAACAATGTCCACACCAATCTCGAGCGCAAAATCAAGATCGATCCGATCCTTGTCAGTCATAGCACTCACAGGCAGCGCCTTGCCACGCACAGTAAACCCTTTGCGATTGCCAAGCTTGCCCGGCAGATCCGACCGGATGCGAGGCTCCTTGCCGCCTTCGAGCACCGTCATCTGGAGCTGGCCATCATTTAACAGGATTTCATCGCCTGCGGCCAGCATCGCCAGAATTTCGGGGTGAGGCACCGGAATGCGGGTTTCATCATCCGTTTCCTCGCCCGCAAACAAAGTATATTCGGCTTGATAGCCAAGCCGTATTTCGTCATTCGGGAACACTCCGACGCGAATTTTCGGCCCCTGCAAATCGGCCAATATTGCGAGAGGACGTCCCAACTCGTCTTCCACCGCCCGAATGGATTGCAGAACGCCGTGGTGGTCTTCATGAGTGCCATGGCTGAAATTCAGACGGAAGACATCAACGCCCGCCTGAGCGAGCAATTTCAGCGTATCAGGCGCGCGGCTCCCTGGCCCGACCGTCGCAACAATCTTTGCGCTTCGCCCCCGCAGTTTCAGAGCTGGTTCTGTCATCGTCTTATGTCTCCCTAAGACCTATTGGATAAGCGCTGCGTTATGCCAGGCACGGCATTTCTCTAGCAGCGGTACTGGCTGATTTCCCCACATAGCGCAAATGACAGCGCTAGACAAAGTTAAGTTTCCGGCCTCGTTGGCTTTCGACGAACTATACTTCATCCTGATTCGCAAGCTTTGACCGCCGCCACTTGATCAAGAGGTAGCTGACAACGAATAAAGCCAGCACGGCGCCAACCAGAGGCGCATACCGCTCGATCTGTTCGCCGGCCATGTCTCCGAGCCAATGAAACAGGCTAAAGGCGATCACAACATATAGAATAGCCGAAGAAATAACGAAGATCGCCACCTTCCAGAACGGTGCGCGAAAGAAGCCGCAAGCGAGATAAAGCGGAATGCGGGTTCCCGGGACGAACCGTGCAATAAACAATGAGATCCCCAGCCTTTGAACGACTTGTTCCTTGGCCGCCTGAACTCCGGGTTTCTGCGCCGCTTTTCGGCCCCACTCATAAGTGTGCGCCGCCCGGCCCAGCCAGTATTTCCACAAATCGCTAATGCTCAGCCCGATAATCAATGAGACGAAAATGCCGCGAACCGTGCCCAGCCCCGCAACAGAGGCTGCTGCAGCGCTTAGAATAGCCGCATCTTCCTGAATAAACGGCCCCAAGCCCACCAGAACATAAATGCCCCAAGGATAGGTCGCTGCCAGATCGTTTAACCATTCCATATGCTCAGGCCATATCTACCATCAAAGGATAGGCCTCTCCCATGGGGCCGATTGCGTCAAGCCCAGCCTTGTAATCTTGCCGCTTCCAGACGCAACGCTTCGGGCCCGCCCAGCCATTGCCGATTGCTGCCAATCCGCTTGAACCAGTAATGAAGCCCCACAAGATCGGTAAATCCCATCCCGCCATGCACTTCGGTAGATGTCCGCGCCACAAATGTGCCGACTTCGCTCAGATGCGACTTGACCAGACACGCCATGAGCGCCGCTTTGTCCGGCTCGGTGTCATAAAGATAGGCCGCATGCCAAACCAGTGCGCGACACGGTTCCAGCTTCGCGGCCATGTCCGCACACATATGTTTGACGGCCTGAAACGAGCCAATGGGGCGGCCAAATTGTTTCCTGTCACCCGCATAGGCAACGGCCTGTTCAAGCATATTCTGGCACGCGCCAAGCGTGTCCGCCGCAAGCAGAATACGGCCAAGCGCCAGCACGTTTGCAAGCGTGTCCCCAGCAATCGCGCCGGACCCGAGCGGCTCTGCGTCCACCTCATCAAACACCAGTTCCGTATAGACCCGCGTCTGGTCAATGGTTCCAAGCGGGGTGGCGCCTATCCCGTGAGCGGCCAGATCTACAATAAACAGATTGCCCGAACGATCTGCCGTCAGGACGTGGCTTGCCGTATTGGCCTCGAAAGCAAACAAGGCTTTGCCCGAGAGCTTGCCGTTTTTGTGAACCAGTCCTGCGCCCTCACGCGCGCTCACCGTTTCTGTCAAAGCGACGCCAAACGTGATCTGTCCAGCCGTAACGTCGCCAAGCCAGCGTCCTTTTTGTTCCTGATCGCCTACGCCACAGATGGCGGCGACGGCCATAGCGCTCGCCATGAAAGCCCCCGGCGAAATCGCATAGCCAAGCGCTTCCTGTATCAGCGCCGCTTCCAGTGCGCCCAGCCCCAACCCGCCATGGGCTTCAGGAACAAGCAACTGCGCGATGCCCATCTCGCCCAGAGCCTTGTTGATCGCTTCGGTCACATCATGCTCACCAGCGGCAACGCGGCGAACATGGTCGAGCGAGGAGACGGATTCGAGCGTGCCCGCAATGGATGCTTGCAACATGCGCTGATCTTCTGACAAAGCAAATTCCATCCACCTGCCCTCCTAAGCTTTCGCAATGCGCGGTTCGCGCGGCAGGCCAAGCCCGCGTTCGGAAATAATATTCTTCTGGATTTGTGCTGTCCCGCCACCAATGATCAGACCAAGATCATACATATAGCGCCCCTGCCAAAGCCCGTTATCACGCAAATACGGCGTGTCGCCGTAAAGCAAACCCAACTCGCCCAAAGCATCAATCGCAAGGCGGGCTAATTCATGGTTGAGCTCACACCCTTGCAGCTTGATCAACAGGCCCGCCATGCCAGCGCTTTCCTTTTTCAGCCGCGATGTCATCACGCGTAAACCATTTGCCTGCATGGCATAGACCTCGGCCTGTAACCGGACCAACCGGTCACGCAAGACCGGATTGTCGATCAACCGCTCGCCATTGACTGTTTCGGTCTTCATCAGCTCGGCGATCGCCAGCAGTCTTGTTTCAGCGGCATTCGGATCGCCCAGCATACCGCGCTCATGGGTCAGGGTTGCGTTGGCGACTTGCCAGCCCTTGCCCGGCTCACCGACAATCTGGTGACGCGGCACCCGTACATCCGTGAAAAACACTTCGTTGAAATTGGCCGCGCCGGTCATGTCCACCAGGGGCCGGACTTCAATGCCCGGCGTCTCCATTGAGAAAATCAGATACGAGATACCGTGGTGTTTTTTGGCGTCCGGTTCGGTGCGGACAAGACAGAAGATCATATCCGCCTGTTTGGCCGTACTGGTCCATATCTTTTGACCATTGATAACATAATCGTCGCCATCAATCTCGCCGCGCGTTGTCAGGCTGGCCAGATCAGACCCCGCCCCGGGCTCTGAATACCCCTGACACCAGACGATCTCTCCGCGTAGCGTTGGCGCAATCCACTTGGCTTTTTGCGCTTCGGTTCCCAGTTCCAGCAGGGTCGGCACAAGCATTGAAATCCCTTGATTGGCCAGCCCCCTCGGAAGACCCGATTTCGCAAACTCTTCTGCGATAATGCGAGATTGCAAAATATCAGGCTCAGCACCAAAGCCGCCATATTCAGCCGGCACGGTCCGCGCCGCCAACCCGCTCTCAATCAGGAAGGCCTGCCATGCCAGACGTTTGGAATTCTTCATACCGTGATCTGTGTTTGTCGGGGCTTTGTCAGCATTGGTGGCAAGCAGGTCCGCAACACTGGACCGAAAGGCTTCGTAGTCTGGGCTGAGGGCCAAATCCATTACATGTCTCCTGCGCAACTTGGCACATGATGCACATGCCATGGCTCCGGTTCAACCTGACCCAAGGTAAGTGTTTGACACCCATGGGGAAAGTCTGTGACTGTTCAGGCAAATTGCATTCAAGGAGCTCTGGACATGGCCATAACACTCGATATCCAAAATGACATTGCCCATCTTGCGGTAGACGATGGCAAAGCCAATGCACTGAGTTTTGCCCTCATCGAAGAATTCCACGATGTGCTTGCCAAAGCCGAAGCGGAGGCGAAGGCCATTCTCATCTCCGGACGCCCTGGCCGCTTCTGCGCCGGCTTCGATCTTTCAGTTATGCGCGAAAGCCCTGAAAAAGCAGGTGAGCTGGTCAATGCAGGCGGGCATTTGCTGCTGCGCCTCTTTGAAAACCCGCTACCCGTCGTGATCGCTTGCACCGGCCATGCCCTCGCCGCGGGTGGTTTGCTGCTTTTGTCAGCGGACACACGTATCGGCACACAGGGCGATTTCAAAATCGGCTTGAATGAAACCGCCATCGGCATGGTTCTGCCCGTCGTTGGCATCGAGCTTCCTAAGGCGCGTTTGGGGCAAGACCATTTCACGCCCGCCGTTATTCAAGGCAAAATGCACACGCCGGATGAAGCCGTCGCCGCCGGCTTTCTGGATATGGCCGTCGCTCCGGACGCTCTCATGGATACCAGCCTCGCTGCGGCCGGGGCGCTGAGCCAGCTTCCCCAGCATTCCTATCACGGGAACAAAAAGCTTATCCGCAAAGCTGCGATTGCGACTATCCGCGAAAGCCTTGTTTAGCCGGCGGTCGAAGCTGCATCTCTTTGCTCGAACCAGACCGTGAGCGCTTCAATCTCGGCCGCACTCATATGGAGGCCAAGCTTGCTGCGGCGCAGGAGAATGTCGTCTACAGACTTTGCGAATTCGCTCGCGACCAGATAGCTGATCTCGGCCTCGTACAATCCGCTGCCAAAATGCTGCCCAAGCCCTTCGGGGGTCTTCGCTGCGCCGATAACCTTGTCCATACGTGTGCCATAGGCACGGCCCAGACGGGCCAGCATAGCCTCCGGAAAGCCGGGATATTGCGTGACTTTGGTTGCAAGAAATCCATCAAAATCCGCATTGGCGATGTCCCCCCCCGGGAGCGGCGCATCCTTGGTCCATGGCTCAGCAAGATCGCCGAGTGCCTCAGACAGAATTTTGAGTGCCCCTTCTGAGAGTTTTCGGTATGTCGTAATCTTGCCGCCATAGACTGACAGAACCGGTGCACCGCCAGCCTTGTTGTAGGCAAGCACATAGTCACGGGTCACCTCCGACGCATCTTCATTATGGTCATCATAAAGCGGGCGCACACCAGAATAGGTCGACGTGACATCTTCGGACGTAATCGGTTTCTGGAAATATTCGCTCACCGCTTCACAAAGGTAATCGACCTCTTCTGCCGAAATTCTGACATCATTATTGTCAGCAGCGAAGGGAACATCAGTTGTGCCGATCAGGGTTGATGTCCCGGCTTCGTAAGGAATGGCAAAAATGATCCGTCCATCGCCATTCTGGAAGAAATAGGCATGATCGCCCTCAAATAGCTTTCGAGTGACAATATGCGACCCCTTTACCAGCCGCACGCGCCCGCTATTGCGGCGCTCCCTGACGGCGAGCCCGGCGACATCGTCAACCCAAGGACCAGCTGCGTTCACGATTGTACGCGCTTCGACGGTCACGTCCCCTGTTTGCGTGCGCAACACAGCGCTCCAATGGTCAGCGTGGCGCGTGATGCCCACACATTCGCTGCGGGTCATAACTTTCGCGCCGCGTTCTGCTGCATCGACTGCGTTGAGCACGACAAGTCGGGCATCGTCGACCCAGCAATCGGAATATTCGAATGCCTTTTTGTATTCCGGCTTAAGAGCGTCGAATTTGTCTGTTTTCGCCCGTTTTAGAACGGCTGTCGGCGGCAGAATTTTGCGCCCGCCCATATAATCATAGAGAAACAAACCAATGCGCACGAGCCATGCAGGTCGCTGGTCTTTCTGATGCGGTAGGACAAACCGCATGGGCCAGATAATGTGCGGCGCCGCCTTGAGCAGCACTTCGCGTTCGGCCAGAGCCTTCCGGACCAGCGCAAAATCATAATGCTCGAGATAGCGTAAGCCGCCATGGATCAGCTTTGTCGAGGATGAAGATGTGTGGGAGGCGAGATCATCCTTCTCGCACAAGAGCACTTTAAGACCACGTCCGGCCGCGTCCCGCGCGATGCCCACCCCATTAATGCCGCCGCCAACAATTAGAATATCGTACATGTCATCCTCGTTAGCCGCATATGCCATTGCCGATCTCCAATTCAAACGCAGTTTATCTGCCATTGGCTCTTAGACGAAAAACCGGAGTTGATAAACAGGAGCCTGCACGCCCTGTCAGCTCTTGCCATAGCCGTCTGATGCTCTCGCCGACAACTGCCCCTGACCTCCATTGATGACACCCGCGCCCGTAAACAAATTATCCGTTTCAGAATAAGGCTTGTGTTCGCGCCGAGGAGCGCTAAACCCCCCGCTATGTTAACGATCTCCAATCTTGATTTTCGCGTCGAAGCCCGCCCCTTGTTCGAGGCGGCCTCCGCCCAGATTTCTGCCGGGTGGAAAGTCGGGCTGGTTGGGCGCAATGGTACGGGCAAATCCACCCTGTTGCGCCTGATCCGCGAGGATGTCGAGCGGCCCAGTAATGATAGCGCGATCAAACTCAATCAAGGGGCCAAACTCGGCTGGGTCGCGCAGGAAGTCGAACCGACTGACGAGACCATTCTGGATGTGGTGCTCAAAGCCGATACAGAGCGCCACACGCTGATGATCGAAGCGGACACGGCAACCGACCCGATGCGGATTGCCGAGATCCACACACGGCTGGTCGATATTGATGCATGGTCTGCAGAAGCACGGGCAGCCGAGGTGCTGATGGGCCTTGGGTTCAAGAATGAGGATCTGGCACGTGCGACCAAAGAGTTTTCCGGCGGGTGGCGAATGCGTGCAGCGATTGCGGGTGTTTTGTTCTCGCAACCTGATCTGCTTTTGCTCGATGAGCCGACCAACTATCTCGACCTCGAAGGCGCAGCATGGCTCGAAGGCTATCTCAAACGCTATCCCCACACGGTAATTATCGTCTCACACGATCGCGAACTGCTGAACCGCTGTGTGACCCACACAATGGCGCTTGAACACCGCCAGCTTTCGATCTGTCCAGGCGGTTATGATGCGTGGCTGAAACTGCGAGCGGCGAAAACGGCACAACTCGAAAGCCAACGCACTAAACAGGAAGCCGAGAAGGCGCATTTACAGGCCTTTGTTGACCGGTTCAGAGCCAAAGCTTCCAAAGCCCGCCAAGCCCAGTCGCGGGTCAAAATGCTTGAAAAAATGCAGGATATCAGTGTTCCTCTAGCCGAGCGTACCGTGCCGTTTTCCTTTCCTGCCCCTGAAGAACAGCTCGCGCCGCCAATGCTCGAATTGCAAGGAGCAGACCTTGGCTATGGCGAAGATGCGCTGATCCTGAACAAGGTCGAACTGCGCCTTGATCCAGAGGACCGGGTGGCGATTGTCGGCACCAATGGCCAAGGTAAAACGACACTGGTCAAATCGATTGCTGAACGGTTGCCTTTGATGGCGGGCAAACGCCTTGCTCCGCGTGCCATCCGCATTGGTTATTTCTCCCAGGACCAGCTCGATGAACTAACTCTCGGCGAAACCGTGCTTGAACATGTCCGCCACGCCCTGCCCGATGACACGTCCGTTGCCCGCCAACGTGCTGTCGCGGCCGCCATGGGGTTTTCCCATGAGAAAGTGGAAACCAAAGTCGAGAAGCTTTCCGGCGGTGAGAAGGTGCGCCTCTTACTTGGTCTGATGTCGCTTGAGAAACCGCATGTCCTGATCCTTGATGAGCCGACCTCACACCTCGATATTGATAGCCGCGAAGCCCTGATTTACGCGATCAATGATTTTCGCGGTGCCGTCGTCCTGATTACCCACGACGTGTACCTGGCTGAAGCAACCGCAGACCAACTCTGGCTCGTCAAAGATGGCCGCGCCGAAATTTATGAGGGTGATCTGAACGATTATCGTGCTTTGGTGCTTCAAGCGGATCGCGATAAGCCCGAGACTGCAAATACAGCCGGTAGCAAAAAATCCAAGAAGGACCGGAGGAAGGAACGCGCTTCCGAGGCGCAGAACGCGGCCGAAACAAAAACGGACAAAGCCGAAGCCCGCCGACGCGCCTCTGACGCCCGCAAAGCCGCCGCGCCACTCAAACAGAAAGCGGATGAAGCCGAGAGACGATTGGCCAAAGCCACAAAGCGGATCGAAGAAATTGACGCTGATCTTGCCGTCCCCGGACAATCAGCAGACCTGTTGCAGGATCTGATGCGTGACAGAGCGGGTTTGAGTGCGGATGTCGCGCAAGCCGAGGAAGACTGGCTCGCGGCGAGTGAAGCTTATGAGAAGGCCATCTCCGAGGTTGGGTGACGGCTGGCTTTGGCAATCGTCAAACCATTTACAAACCCCGGCGCTTCATCCTTGAGCAGCCCGATCAAGGCATGCTCGGCTGGTGTCATGGTTTTATCCCAGCCCAGCCGGCGGACCAACCAGTCCTCCTCAGCCTCAACGGACGTGCCGGCCTGACTTGCAATCTTCTGAGCGGTCGTATGGGCCAATTGAGCCTGCGCAGGCGATCTTGCAAACCGTTCAAACCAGCGACCTTCATCAGTAGACTGGATACCGAGTAAATACATGCCACCGAGTTCGGCATCGGTTTGGCTGTTAAACCACTGCTTACGATCAAGAGCCTCGGCCATTGTCTCGGGTGCGGGATGCGCGCGCGCCATAAGGTGGTTGGCAATCGCGCGGGCAAAGAGGCTATTCCATTCATCTACGTTTCGAGAAAAGCGGACCTTATCATTGATCTCTAGCAGGCATTTGGCTTCCCATTGGGTGATCCATGTGCGGCTGTCGCTCGGCCCGTTTAGCAACACTTCTAGAAGCCTCTCGAGCAATTCGGAACTCATGCGTCCATTACGGGCGGCAATGCTGACAATGGCATTTAGCGCAGATCTGGACACGATTCGCGGGGCCCCTTCGGCGTGAGGCAGGACATCAAGCAAGAGGTCAATCTCTTGCATTGTGACAGCGGCCTGATACGGCGCAATCTGGCTTATCAGCCAATTGCATTCCTGTTTGTCCATCCAGCCAATTGGGGCTTCGGCGGTCAGCAAAAAATCCTTCAGCATCCCACAGAACCGCTCGCTCCACTCCGGCGGCGGCTCGGAAATTTGGCGATTAAGCTTGAAAACGGCCTCAGCCTCTGATCGCGAGGCAATCCCGTCATCGGCCAGTTCATCAAGCAAAGTCCAAGCTTCGCTCTGGGATATTTTTCCCAGATCGCCGACCTTCGAGATCAGACTGTTTTGCTCTGATTTTTCCATGCAGCCGCTTAACCAAATCCTCTCCGAAGCTAAAGTAACCTATGGAAAGTTTCGGAATGGTTATTGCGAAAAAGCGTTGCCAGACTCTCCAAATCAGAGAGGGATATTGTCGTGCTTTTTGTAAGGGTTTGAAACCGACTTTGTCCGCAAAGTCCGCAAGGACCGGGCAATTCGACGCCGGGTCGAATGCGGCATGATAATATCGTCAATATACCCTAGTTTTGCCGCAACATATGGATTGGCAAAATTGTCCTCATACTCTTTGGTTTTCTCGGCAATTTTGTCGGCATCACCAATATCTTTTCGGAAGATGATCTCGACGGCCCCCTTGGCGCCCATAACGGCAATCTCGGCTTTCGGCCACGCATAGTTCACGTCGCCGCGCAAATGCTTGGATGACATCACATCATAAGCACCGCCATAGGCTTTGCGGGTAATCACAGTGACCTTGGGCACAGTGGCTTCGGCATAGGCAAACAGGAGCTTGGCGCCGTGCTTGATCAAACCGCCATATTCCTGCTTGGTTCCCGGCATGAACCCCGGAACATCAACGAATGTGACCAGCGGAATATTGAAACAATCGCAAAAACGCACGAACCGGGCTGCTTTTCTTGAACTGTCGATATCGAGGACACCGGCCAAGGTCATTGGCTGGTTGGCAACAAAGCCGACAGACGCCCCCTCGATCCGGCCAAAGCCGCAAAGAATATTGCCGCCAAAGTTCGGGCTGATTTCGAAAAAGTCTCCTTCATCCGCGACCTTCTCAATCAGCTCCCGCATATCATAGGGCTGATTGGGATTGTCGGGTATCAACGTGTCCAGTGCAGCCTCTTCGCGGTCGGGGTCATCAAAACTCGAAAGCACCGGTGCACGTTCGCGATTGTTGAGCGGCAGAAAATCGACCAGCCTGCGCATCTCCGTCAGAGCTTCTATGTCATTCTCGAAGGCCCCATCTGCCACGCCTGATTTGGCGGCATGCACCGACGCACCGCCTAAGCTTTCATGGCTAACTTCCTCGTTCGTAACTGTTTTTACGACATCCGGTCCGGTTACGTACATGTAGGACGTATCCTTCACCATAAAGATGAAGTCGGTCATGGCGGGCGAATACACATCGCCCCCCGCGCAAGGCCCCATAATCACACTGATCTGCGGAACCACGCCGCTGGCCATGACATTTTGCAGAAAGATATCGGCATATCCGGCCAGAGATTTCACCCCTTCCTGAATCCGGGCGCCGCCTGCATCGAATAGACCGATGACCGGCGCACCGGCTTTCATGGCGGCTTGCTGGACTTTGACGATTTTCTCGGCATGCGCACCCGACAATGAGCCACCAAACACAGTAAAATCTTTTGAAAACACGAAAACCAGACGGCCATTGATCATGCCATTGCCCGTCACAACCCCATCACCGGGGATGGTTTGGCCCGCCATGTCGAAATCGTGACACGTATGCTCGACAAACATATCCCACTCTTCAAAGGAGCCCGGATCGAGCAACACTTCGATCCGCTCGCGCGCGGTCAGCTTGCCCTTTGCGTGCTGGCGTTCAGCCCGCTTTGCGCCGCCGCCTGCTCTGGCGCGATCACGCCGTTCTTCAAGTGCTTCCAGAATATCGCGCATAGTGCCCCGCCTGTTACAAAGTATTGGTCATTTGATATAGACCTGAGCGCCCAAAGCAAGTGTTGAGGCGGTCTAGAAAGCTTGGTTTGCCCTAACAAAAATGACGCGCCTCCATCGGAGACGCGCCAGAATGCTACTCTACTTTCGATCTATATCAGCGGATGCCGAATGAAAATCCAAGCCTTACAATGCCATTGCCTCTACGACGGCTGGCAAATCGTGCCGGCGTCAGATTGGTCGCACGCCGGATGGAGCCAGCTTGAACACCGCACTCATAGTGCTGGGCGCTATAATTGTAGCCATCAAACAATTTGGCTGTGCCCTTGATGACAAAGCGACGTTTGCCGACCTGTTCAATATGAGGCGTGCTGCGGAATCCGGCATCTTCGAAGCCATATTTGTGGCCGTCCAGTTCCAACTGGCGGGTACAAGCGTAAGCAGCCTCTTCAGCTAGAAAATTATACTCGCGTAGGGTCTGGCCAAACGCGTTTAGCCGAGGACTATGGCGGCGCGTCGTCGTACGCCGGACATTGCGATCGCGAAACGTCACCGCTCCACCTGATAGCTGATTTGCAGAGACGCCGCGGTCGAAACGCGCGCCATTTTGTGCAGTGGCCGTCGGGGCGAGGAGGGCGGACGCAGCCAACGCAACGGCCGCAACTCCAATTTTCATGATACGATTTATCATGGGTCCACAATGACACGGGCACATGCAACCTTGTCTGAGCAGTCCGATATGTTACGTTCAGAAAGTGAATTATCACTCACAAATATCCGCAACGCATTGTTATACAAATACTTTTATATGGACAAAGTTTCACGAAAGACTTGAAAAGAAGGTTCCGAGTGCACTTGCCTGTGCACGATTATTGGCCAATCTGGCGAGGTTTTCGTCATCCTGCCCCCATCTTTCGGCTTGAAAGGTCTCATCGAGTATAGAGCGTTCATAGGCTTCTTCAGAGTTCAAATGGCCTTCACAAACAGCCAAAGCCAGCAAGGCCGAGCCGAACAGTCCCAAGCCGAAATTGAGGCCTGTAAGGCGCAAATCGCCGAGATTATCGCAATAGGTCCGCGCTGCATCAAGCGATGCGGGCGGTTGCGGGGCCGCGAGCAAGCCATCAGGGACTTCGAGTAAAACCACATCTAGGTGCTTTCCGGCCCAGTCACGAACCGGGCGCCACTGGCTAATCTGCCGATCACGCAAATCTGCAGGTGTCTCGGCCAAAAAGCACAGCAAATCCGTTTCGCAATATTTGACCACTTCGTCGATCATCCCTTCGCGTTGACTGGGCGTGCGGTCGATCGCGACATTGGTCAGCCGTGTCAGGTGCATGCCCTGAATATCGACCGTATCCCCCTGCTCTGCCCATTCGGACGCCATAGCCTCTGCAAGGCTTTGCGTCGGCACGGCAAGCTCGGCCAAGGCCGGTGTTTTGACCGGACGTCCGTCAAGCAAGATACGCCATGCACTGCCGCTCTGTTCGGTAGTGACCTGTTTGTAGAAACGTTTCATGACTTGGCAGCTTCCCAGTGTGGCGGCGAGAACTTTGCGAGATCCTGATTGAGACTGCTGAACGTATCGTGGACCTTATGTGCACCTGCCGCTTCAAGCTCCTGCGCCGTGCCAAACCCCCAGCTCACGCCAAGCGTATGCACCTTGGCAGCACGTCCCATCAGAATATCAAATGTCGCATCTCCGACCATGACCGCCTGATCTGGCGTCACCCCCAGCGCGTCCATAGCCGCATCGACCATAAAGGGATGCGGTTTTCCCGGGCCATCATCGGCGCTCCATGTCGTATCGAAGAAATCCTTCATGCCCGGGTGCATCTCGCAGATCGCCTCAATACCACGCCGGGCGCGCCCAGTGGCTATGGCTTGCAGGCAGCCTTCTTCGCGGCGCGCTTCCAGCGCGGCAAACGCACCCTCATAGAGCGGCTCGATAAAATCTGCCTCAGTCCGGCGCTGGACGAAAACCTGTTTGTAGGTCGCAACCAAAGCTGGCAACTCCACCATATCGAATGTCTTCGGGACAAGCTGCGCGCAAGCTTCAGACAGGCCAAGGCCGACCGTCTTGCGCGTCTGTTCATATGCCGGTGGCGACAAATCGTGCGCCTCGAAGGCCCGTTCCATGGCCCGCTGGATCACCTCGCGGCTATCAACCAGAGTGCCGTCCATATCCCAGATGATCAATTTGAGTGTCATGCTTGCCGGTGCCTAAAGAAAAGGAGCCAAGGGGTCTTTGCCCGCCTCGCTCTCCAGAAACCCGAACGTCTCGAAGGTTTCCTTCATATGCCATGGCAATGGCGCAGTGACGGTGATCGCTTTGCCACGGGCGCGGGGGATAATGATTGACCGCGCGTGCAGATGTAGCCCTGGCGCGACGCCTTGGGGAACTTCACGTCGGGTGGCGTATTTGTCGTCACCGAGGATCGCTGTGTCCAGCTCGGACATATGGAAGCGCAATTGATGCGTGCGGCCAGTGATCGGCTTGAGCGCCACCCAGGCGGCTCTCCGCGCTGCGGTCGTAATCACCGCATAGTCAGAGATGGCATGTTTGGCAAAGTCACGGCCCTGCTTGGCGCGATACATGCGCTCACGGTCTTCCATCCCTTCTTCGCCGGTGCCTTTGGCCATCCAGCAGCGCACCTGGCCTGCCGCCGGATGCGGCACGGTCACGGTCACCGCCCAATAGATTTTGTCGAGCGTCCGCCCGCGAAACAATTCACCTAGCCGGGCCGCCGAGGCAGGATGACGGGCAATGACAAGAACACCCGATGTGTCTTTGTCGAGGCGGTGAACGAGTTTTGGCCTATGCTCGCTATCCCCGCGCAAATAGCCGAGCATCCCGTCAACATGGCGATATGTATTGGTGCCGCCTTGCACAGCAAAGCCCGGGGGCTTGTTCAGTACGAACATGTCATCATCCGTGTAGATGACCATATCCTGCATAAAGCTCTGGTCCCCGCCAGAGAACTTGCCGCCGGGAAAATTGTCTTTGCCGCTGCCTGTCGGCATTGTGTTGACGTGTGGCGGAAGCCGGACTTGCTGACCGGCGACAACCCGCGTGTTCGATTTTGCCCGCCCGCCATCGACACGGATCTGGCCCGTGCGCAACAGCTTTTCGAGCTCGCCCTGCGACACAGTCAAACGCCGCTTGATCCAGCGGTCGAGCCTTGCGCCAGCTTCTTCATGGGTGACGATTTCCGTCCGGACCGATTTACCACTCATGCGAATACTTTCTGTGCCAGTAGCAAACCAAGAAATAGAGCCCCGATACCAAGCCCTACCGAAACAAACATATAGCCCGCCGCCTGCCCGAGATCACCAGCGCGCATCATATTCGCCGCTTCGAGTGAAAAGGCAGAAAACGTTGTAAAGCCGCCCAGCAGTCCCGTCCCGATCAAGAGCCGCATCTGTTCGCTGCCCTCGCCCGCTCTGAGCGCCAGCCAGCCAAACAGCACGCCCATGGCCAAAGACCCGCTGACATTCACGAAGAATGTGCCATAGGGCCAGCCATCACCAAACATGCGCTGAGCTGCCAGTCCCGCGCTATAACGCAAGCTGGCTCCGACAGCGCCGCCGAGGGCTACAAGGAAAATACCGTTCATGGGCGCTGTTTACGCCTATGTGGGCGGGACTTCTAGTCCTAACCGTACCGCATGTGCTTTCATCTCATCGGGGGTATCTGCGGTTAGATCCAGTTCGGTGTGGTCTGGCAGGGTCAAACGCAAGCGGGCAGCATGGAGCATGAGCCGCTCGGCGGAGAGCTTTCCGGTCCCATAGAGCTTGTCGCCGAGGATGGGGCAGCCGAGATGTTTCATATGCGCGCGGAGCTGGTGCATGCGGCCGGT